>JBGSKR010000188.1:0-4443 GCA_041741135.1 Mariniblastus sp. | reverse complement strand
CATTGCAGATTTCCGACCGATACCCAATTTGCGAATTGACGATTGGTTGTCGGAATAAGATTGCATTAAAAAAACGCCCGCAGATCGGACGGGCCGAATCACGCGGGCGTTTGGGTTTACAAAGTGTTGGCTTGGGCCGGTCGGAAGTCTCTGCGACTTCCACTACGGTTTACAGCTCCATCGCTTCGACTTCCGCGACGAATCGCTGGTTGTCGCCCGCGAGGAATCCGGATACCACGTTGAACACGGTGTCACTGAAGCCACCGATGTTCATGATGTCCGACCGCTCGACGGCTTGCGTCGTCTGGTACGGCTGGATGTCGATGCATACCAGCTTTGGATCTGCGACGCCTTGAACATCAGCAATCTTGCCCGCCAACTTTCGCTGGTTCGCAACAAAGCTTTCCCATGCCGACATCACACCGGTTGATCCGTACCGTCCCGTTCCAACCCAACTCTCGTTATCGCTAACAAGAATCGCGCCGGCGAAACGTCGATGAGCGAAACGACGGTTGGCTGCTTCCAGTGGAAGAGCACAGTTCGTTCCGCCGCCACCGTACTTCGCCAAGCGGGCTGCGATGCTCAGGATCGAATCGCTTGGATCAATCTTCGCATCGTAGGCCTGCGTGTCGAACGGAATGACGACGCTGTCCGGGTTGCGACGCAGGATCGCCGCTGCGAACAATGCCGCCACGTCGACGCAACGCATCTTGCTCGTCGCACCACGACCACGGTTACCCGTGACCGCCATTCCCATCGAACCCGACGTGTCGAGTCCGATGACAACTGGGCCTGGCAACTGAGGCACGTTTCCGCACGCGATCTCGGCCGCTGCATGCAGCGCCGACTTGATCTTGTGCGGAACTTCATCAGCCGCGTTCAGGTAAGCCGTCAAGAACTGGTACGGGAACTGCCGCGAACGTCGGATGTCCGACTCGTCAGCAATCCGACCCGCAACATAGTCCACCATCGCGTTTGACGTGAACACATCGTGCCGCAGCAGCGTGTTCAAGTTCATTCGCAACGCTTGTGGGCCCATCTTGTGAGCCAACGCCATCCAGACCTTCGGGCCTCGCGCGGCATCGGCCAGCAAGTCCCAACGAACGCCTTCGATGTCTCCAGCGATCAACGCTTGTCCGTCTTCGGTTTCCGAAGCGCGGTAAGCGATCAAAGACTGGATTTCGATCGGCAAGTCGGCTGCCGTTGCCGGAGCCCACTTCGCGATTTCCTTATCCGTTAACCAGCCGAACAACGCTCGACGCTGGTTGTCCTTCGGCGTTGGACGAGCCATCCGCAGGATGTCCCGTAGGCTTGGATCGTTACCGATCGAAGCGCTCAGCAGCTTTCCAACAGACGCATCGTTCAACCAACGCTGATACGCACGCTGAACCGAAGACGACAAACCGATACGCGCCTTGCCGTTCTTGTCCGTGAACTGACCCGATCGAATCATCTGGAACATCGTTCGCAGAACACGACCGTTATCCGCAACCCGTCCGAAAACGCGGTGCATCAATTCCGTATCACGCAGCGACAAAACGACCAGCAATGCGGCCGGCATGTCCTTCATGAACGCCTTTTCACGAGCGTACAAAGCCAGTCGTGCCAGGAATTCGTTGTCGTCGATTTGGTCGATCAACGCCAGGACTTCCTGCAACTGCGTTTCGGCCGTGCTGTAGTAAGCGTTACCGAACGTGCCCGTTGCGGCGATTTGTGCCAGCGCGTGCTTCGGCTCAAGCTGGTACGCGCGGCCGCCGGCTTCGTTGATTGCGTTTGCGCGTGGCAAACGGCTTTTGATGCTGGCGAATAAACTCTTGTTGGCCATGGTTAGACCTCCTAATAAAAAAGTTCGACGAAGGGTAGTTGAGAAAAGGGCCGAGGCCCAAGTCTTTTGCAAAGATGTAATCCCAACCGGCAGTCGAACCGATTTTGCAAAGCGAGTTTGATTCACGAGAACCAGTCGCTTTCCCTATGTACTGTGCCTCGAAACGAACCGCTTTGAAT
The DNA here is from genome assembly GCA_041741135.1 of Mariniblastus sp. Classification (GTDB taxonomy): domain Bacteria; phylum Planctomycetota; class Planctomycetia; order Pirellulales; family Pirellulaceae; genus Mariniblastus. Next base: position 2,439 of record JBGSKR010000188.1, on the reverse strand, counting down.
CAAGCAGATCGGAATTCGTGAGGCGAAAATGCTAAACGAAGTGTGATGGAGAATTGCGACTAGGCTTTACGGCCGTCCGATATCTGTGACGCGATTGAAATTTCCAATCGCCAGTCACAGACCGTTGACTGGCAATGGCGATCTACGAGAGATGCCATCGCCGTTCACTAGTTGGTCGCCCAACATCGCTACCTTAGGACCGTCATGGACTCCCCATCGGCAGTTCAGCAAGTTCAAAAAAACATCAACGAAGTTTTGACTCGGACGCGGTTTTGGTGATGTAGTCCGAGTCGGCAGTTGATGAGTGTATCTATTTTTGCTTCTTTTTCTTTTTCGATTTCTTGGTCATCTTTTCCCAGACGAACTGCGCGTTGGATCGATCCAGTCGTACCAATTGCTGTTGCCTGGTGTCGATTGGAAAGACATTCCCTTGAGTCTGCTTGACGTAGACAAATGGCAAGCAAACCGCAATGACTTTGTGCAGTTCGCCGGCGTCATGGGGCATATGCCGAAGAGAAACTAGCTCGTCGGCTGGCAACGAAATGCTGGAGCAGTTCCACATAAACGAGGGCCACTCGCGCAATTCATTCAAGACCGTAACGTAGTCACCTGGTTTGATGTCTTCACCCGCGATCCGAGCAGCGACGCTCATTCGGGAAGACGTTTCAGTTGTATTTTTCATCGTTTCACTTGTGTTATTGAGATATATGAATGGTCGTGCACATCGCTTCCATTGACGGCAAATGTCATTTGCCGCCGGACGGCGAAATATCGAGGAAGTTGAGTGGCACGCACATTTTTATGCTCTTTAACAAGGTGAAAAAAATGATCGACGAAGTTTGTAAACCAGACGTTTCGATGCTCTCCCTACTGAGCTACATCGCAAACCATAGGTTCGCGTTGGCGGGATTCGAACCCGCGACCGTCGCGTTAATGTAGTCCGACTTGGCAGTCAATCATGTTTTGAATCGCTCAACCGGTAGTTGAGCATGTAGTAGTTTCGACCGACCAACGAATTTTGTGATTCAGACGGCCAGTTCTTGTTCAGGATGTATTCCCTTTTATCGATTAAAGTGCAGTTGGGAGGCCCAAGAAACGCCGGTGGGAGTCGAACCCACTTCAAGCTGCTTTGCAGGCAGCTGCCTCACCGTCTGGCTCCAGCGCTGTGTTCGTCCGCTCACCGAACGGACGAGTTTGTTATTTGTCTCTAAAAATAGTCGTCGCGATTGGAGCCATCAAAAGCGGCCCGATCGCAAGCAACATCGTTTGAATTGTTTACCGCTGCCACAGGGGCACGGATCATTGCGTCCGAGTTTTTCTTCAAGTTGTTTGTCGCCGTGAACGATACGAACGCCTCGTTTGACGTTGGTTTCGGAAGGGTATCCCTTACGTCGCTTGCTCATGGGCTGCAACGGCTCGAAAAAAGGAATCTTCGCTGCTTTGATTTGAAACGTTTGACATGATGACACTCCTTAAGTTAGGCAAAATTTAATCAAGCAGGAACGCAGTGATTCGAACACTGTCCATCGGTTTTGGAGGCCGAGTCCGCTCCCAGGAGAACATTCCTAAAATGTATTGCACCAATTGGAACCGTTCGGCGGGCCAAGGTTCGCGTCTAACTAAAAAACACGCGACGAAGTTGTGGTCAGAAGTTTTTTGCTGAGCTACAGCGAACTTGCATTTGCTGACGGGATTTGAACCCGCGACCTCGCTGCGTTGCAGCGTGCTCTAGCCATGTATTCCGAAACCGGCAGTCGTGCGTTTGTTGTAAAGTCACTTGACGAAGTTGTGGCCAGATATCCGGCCGACTCAAAATCGAGTTGGCCGGACGGGGATCGAACCTGCGAAACCTTTCGGTCAGTTGCCATGTACTCCAAACCGGCCGTCAAGCGTAGTCTGCTTGATTAGCGAACTTTAGAGCAGCACCATGATTCACGTGACAGCAGCCATCTCAGATTTTTTTTGAATGCGCGCACAATCTATGCAGTACGTCGCGTCAAGTTTCTAGTACTATAGATTCATTAAAATGGTTGACTGAGACTGATTCCCCATTTGGAGCAATATTTCGATGGACAAAGCAGAAACGATCGCTGAACTCCGCAGAGATTCGACCCTATTGCCGGACTACTTGCAAACGCATCGTGAACTCCTCGTTGCGACTGCTTCGACCTACACAAATCTTTTAGCGGAGGACTGTGTTCAGGTTGCAACCCTTAAGGCCATTAATAAGTTCAATTCCTTCAGGGGTTCATCAGAAACTCAGCTCGTTGGCTGGCTTTGCAGAATCGTGATCAACGAATGTTTGTCCAAACTTCGCTTGAAGGCAAACCAGATTCAACCGCTCTCGAGTTTTGACGGGGCAGACTCAAATGTCGACACCCCTTCGAGAAACATCCGGGTGAAGGAAGCACTGGACAGATTCCGCAACGAGGGGATCAG
>JBGSKR010000187.1:0-2682 GCA_041741135.1 Mariniblastus sp. | reverse complement strand
AGCCCGACGCGCCAGCGAGGATGCCGCAAGTCACGTAACATCTCGCCTCGCTGGCGCGTCGGGCTTGTAGCATCGAAACTTCAGAACTTGCGAGTCAGGCTACGGATGGCGCGGCCAAAAAAACTTGCACAACGAGATTATCGACACATCAATTGCCCTCGGCAAATTTGGCCGAGATCGATCAGCCAAGCTTCGACGGCATTGGCGGTGTTCGCATTGGCAAGCACATGCCGCTGAAAATCTAAACAACGATCAATCGCAGTTCCACATATCTCTCCGGCCATCGGCAAATCCAAATTTTGCCAATGTCGCATTGCCACATCGACTTGTTGACTCAAGAAAACTTCTTGATCGCCATCATTCTCGATTTGCATCAATCGCTGATAGCCCAGTCGAAAAAATCGAACTGCAAAATCGGCGATCAGCAACATTCGATTGCGTTTTTTGAAACCATCCTTGCCCGCCGCTTCCACAAAACCAGTCACTGATTTCGAGAATTGCCTTTGAGCCGGATCGCAGGACGACAATTGCTTAAGCAACAAACGTCGGAAATCAAAAACTTCTTGATCGGCCAACCGAAGCGCCTTTTCCACACTGCCTTCGGCAGCAATGGCTAAATCTTTCAGCGGGATTTCGGTTTGCAGATCGGCTTGCCGCTGCAAAATCGTCAACACTTGCTCACTTGATAGCGCGTCAAAACGAATGACTTGAGAGCGTGAAAGAATCGTTGGCAATTGTTGTTGCTCGCTGCTGCCGATCAGAATCAGCAACGATTTTGGCGGCGGCTCTTCCAATGTTTTTAGTAGACTATTGGCTCCTTCTTGATTGAAGCAGTCTGCATCATCAATGATCGCAATCTTGCGACCACCCCGAAACGGCTTGAGACCAATGTCGTGACACAAACCTTCCTGTCGGCGATGTTCTTTATCGCCGATAAATAATTTGACAGGGATGATGGGGCTGTCATCCGGTTTGGAAACCCACATCAAATCCGGGTGCGTTTTAGCGGCGACTTGTTGGCAGGCCGCACAAGTTCCGCACGACTCGAACCCCTCCGGACGATTTTCGCAGAGTAAAACTTCCGCCAACTGCTGAGCAAAGCGTTTCTTGCCAATACCCGATGGGCCGACAAACAAATAAGTGTTGGCCAGTCGGTCACGCTCAATCGTTTGGCGAAACCGCTGAATCTGAGAGTCGTGATTGAGGACGGAAGACCAAGGCATATTACTCTTTAAGTTCGCGAATGCGAATTTTTCGGAAACGGATATTGTGAGGCTGTCCATGATCTTGGAGGCCAATGTAACCCTCAGCCGGACGGTCTTTCATGGCACTCTCACTCAAATCGGCATCGATAATTTTTTCGCCATTCAGTTCGATCTCACAGTGGCTACCCACGCAAGTGATGATCATCCGATTCCATTCGCCCGGTGGCTTCGACATGTTTTTAGAAGCCGCCAAATTAGTTTTCACAATTCCACCATGATCGTGAGAAGTAAGGTCTCCCTTCTTGTTGGAATTGTCCAAGATTTGTGCTTCGATGCCTTTGTTGACGGGATCATCACGATCGGCGACTCGAAAATAAACCCCACTGTTACCGCCTTTTGGATAGGAGTACTCCAGATCGAGGACAAAGTTTTTGTATTTTTTCTCCGACCACAAATAATCCGGGAACCTCGCCCAACCATTCTCACCCTTGCGAGGCTGGATCAACAGAGAACCGTCGTCTTGCGGCAGCCAATTTCCAGTCGTCTTCCAACCAGTCAAATCTTTGCCGTTATAGAGCTCGACGAATTCTGCCGCCGTTTCTTCTGTTTGTGTATCCTGCCCGTTGACCGAAGACTGTAAAAACACAGCGGCGATAAAAACGAAAACTAATGAGCGTATCATGGTCTGTTCTCCAAAATGTACGTTGGACATTCTTGTCCGACTCGGGATAGGGTCGGACAGGAATGTCCAACCTACGGCCTAAAAATTTCTTGGTTGCGAAGCCTTATTCTAAAACCGCGTCGAATGCAAAACAACTCATGGCAATTCGATTACGAATCCAGCAAACTTTGCAATATCGCATCGTCGGCTGGCGCGGAAACAATTTCCACCTGGCCGATTTGAGTGGGCAAAATGAGTTTTAATTTTCCACCCGCAACTTTTTTGTCATGCTTCATCGCGGCCAGCAGTTCATCATGGCGTTCGACTGGACAAGCGGTGGGCAAGTCGAGCGATTGAAAGAGTTTCGTTTGCCGAGTTAGCAATTCCGGGTTGCACAATCCCATTGCGATCGCCAGCCGGGCCGCGCAAGTCATGCCGATCGAGATAGCTTCTCCATGCAAGAACTTTCCGTAGCCAAACACGGATTCGATGGCGTGCCCAAAAGTGTGACCGTAATTTAAGATCGCGCGGCGACCGGTCGTTTCCGTTTCGTCTTCGGCGACGACATCCGCTTTGCAGCGACAACACCAGGCAATCATTTTCGTCAGCGTTTCTGGATCGCGTTCTTGGACTGCGGAAATCGATTGTTCGAGAAACTCGAAAAAGGGTGCGTCCATGATCACCCCATACTTGATAACCTCGGCCATTCCGGCGGCGTAATTTCGGTTGTCGAGCGTGTTCAACACCAGTGGATCGATAATCACCGATTTCGGTTGCCAGAACGCACCGACCATGTTCTTGGCTTGCGGAGGATGG
>JBGSKR010000186.1:0-3192 GCA_041741135.1 Mariniblastus sp. | reverse complement strand
CCGAAATGCGAAAGTTTGATGCGGATCGGAAAAAACTATCCAGCACCATTTCAGCACCTGAACCGAAGACTGCAATCACGGCCACTGCCCCGCGCCCACGCGGTGTTAGCAAGCAACAAGCAGAGGCATGCGAGATCGGTTGGTCATTCATGGCTTGATTTGTCGACGTCCAATATCGAGCGCGGCGGTCAAAACGATGTCCGGCACGTATTGCCAAGACGAGGGCAAATATCGTAGCAACTCTTCCATGCCGCCGCCGGTTACGAAAACAGCCGGATCACGCGAGGACTGGCAATAGTACTGAGAAACAACATTTCGCATCGTGCAAACTTGCGTTTGTAACACGCCGAGCATGATCGCGGAGTCGGTTGAGGCTCCATACAAATCAAGGTCGAAGTTGATTTCGTGCCGATCGACCCAATGGTGCAGGTCGGGAAGTGCGTCGGTTTGCAATGCAAGAGATCGCAGCATGGTTCGAGCACCCGGAAAAATCAAACCGCCTCGAAAAACGCAATTTTCATCAACCCAGTCAATCGTAACGGCAGTGCCAGCGTCGATCACAATCAGCGGACCAGAATCGTTCAATTGAACGGCTCCCCACGCAGCAAGCAGACGATCACGCCCAAGTTGCTCTCGCGATTCGACGTTGCTTTCCAACGGAACTTCATCGGCCGTAATAAGATGAAAAACATCTTGTGGGCGATGAATCATCACCCATTGGGCGAGTCGCTCCTGACGCGGGCGATTGACACTGGAGACGCACCAGAATGCTGGCTGGCCGTCATCGGCGAGCGACTCCGCATCAAGATGAATGGGAGCGTCGCCATGGATGACGGTCTCCATGCTCCACCGACGGTCTTGAGCCGCTTGCTCGACAGCCAGCTTGATGGAACTGTTACCAATATCGGCGGCGACTAATTGCATGGGGCAGCTTGTTTCAAAACTTCGGCGATGCGGCGAATCAGGACAGGCAGTCCGTCGCCCGTGACCGCTGAAATCAACAACACATTTTCACCGGTTTGTTCTCGCAACTGATTGGCAACTTCTGCCGCATCGGGTAACTCGGATTTCGTGACGACGACAATTTCGGGACGATGTTTCAACTGATCATTGTAGTGTTCAAGCTCGTGGCGAATCGCGTGATAATTCTTAATCGGGTCAGTTTGATCTGCGGGCATCGGTTCAATCAAGTGAACGATGATCCCGGCGCGTTCAATATGTTTCAGGAAATCATGCCCCAGCCCGATGCCCATGTGAGCGCCTTCAATTAGTCCGGGAATATCCGCCATTACAAACGAATGGTCCATGTCGATGTGGACGATGCCGAGATTAGGAAATTTAGTAGTGAATGGGTAATCAGCAATTTCGGGTCGAGCGCTGGAAATCCGGCTGAGCAACGTGCTTTTCCCCGCGTTTGGCTTGCCGACCAATCCCACGTCGGCGATCACTTTCAGCTCCAGCGTCAAACGTTTGTGTTCGCCCTCGCCGCCCTGGGAGGCTTGTCGCGGAGCCTGATTGGTAGAAGATTTGAATCGCGTATTGCCTCTTCCGCCTCTTCCGCCATGAGCCGCAATCACCGAATCACCATCGACAGCCAGGTCTTTGATGACGAACTGGTTCGTGGAATCGATGACGATTGTTCCGGGTGGAACTTCGATCACGATGTCGTCAGCCGCTTTGCCGTGACGACCGGAACCCATTCCGCTAACTCCATTGTGAGCTCGGACATGATGACGATTCGCCAGCGCGACGAGGCTGTTGACGCCAGCGCGGGCAACGAGAATCACGCTCCCGCCGTTACCGCCATCTCCGCCATCGGGGCCGCCACGAGGAACATATTTTTCGCGGCGGAAACTCATGCAGCCATTGCCGCCTCGGCCGCCGATAGCTTCAATTTGTACGCGATCAACAAACATGGGGATTCGTGGGTTGGACTAAAGAGAAAATCAATGTGGAAACGTGATTGGATGATCGCACCGTTAACAAAAACAGGGATACCGGAGCGGTATCCCTGAAGTGGATGTTTGATGAATAAGTCCTGCCGTAGCCAGAAATGCGATTTGGAGGACAATGCTCGAACTCGTCGGGCTTCTTTACCCTCCGGCGAACGCGGTTATCGATACGGCGGGTACTTTGACTGGCTTACGCTTCAGCGGGAACGACATTGATACGGCGGCCTTCACGATCAAACATGACTGCGCCATCGATCAATGCGAACAACGTGTAGTCTTTGCCTTGACCAACACCTTTGCCCGGATGCCACTTGTTGCCGACTTGACGAACCAGAATATTACCGGCAATGACTTGCTCTCCGCCAAATTTTTTGACTCCACGTCGTTGAGCGTTGGAATCGCGACCGTTGCGGCTAGAGCCTTGTCCTTTTTTATGGGCCATTTGAGTTCACTCTTGAATGATGATTTTTGTTGCGGTTGTAGGAAAACGAGTTTTCAGGAACCTTAGAATTTAGCGATAAATCCACAAATGATCAAGGCTTTTGATGAAACGAATGCTCTTATCGTCTTTTCGTTCCCAATATTGTGGCTCTAACGACACAATAAACCGATCTTCGCCGCTGGTGAATGTCCATCTCTTGCCCGGAACGACGGTAGTAAGGGCAGATTGGTCGTCGATCGGGTAACCAGATTTGGCAAAGGCTTGAGCCACTTCCGTCGGAATTTTTCCGCCATCAAGTTTCGGAGCCAAAACTGACTGGAAAGTTTCGAGGCTGACCTCCGCGTCGACTTCCATGATGAGCACATTCAAATCGGCCGCGTCTGGATTAACATGATAGCCCCGCAGGAGCGGGCCAGGCAAATCATAACGTTTTGTGATCATGATCTGTTCTTGGGGGTTGTCGACCAGCGGGATGCCATATTGAATGCGATCAATCTCTTCAGAAAAAATATCGCCCGGTCGCCAAAAGTTCAATTGAAGCGTCTTGATGCGATTAGGGTCTGCGGGAGTGTTACCAATTCGGAATGCGTTGGTCAATCCGGCGACAAAGACGCTGACATAGTCAATGCGAGGATCCACGTCCTGAAAGACTGCCACGCCCCACACGCCACCATCGGCTTCATTCTTCGCGAGCGGAATTTTTGTTTTGGAAAGCGTGAGAGCGTCATGCAATTTCAGGCTAGGGTCTTCGCGACGTTGAATTTGACGGAGCACCATGGGGCTGACTTTGTCGTGATA
>JBGSKR010000185.1:0-7396 GCA_041741135.1 Mariniblastus sp. | reverse complement strand
GGAAGTAGTCGGCGATAAAGCAAAGTAGCTTGGACATTCTTGTCCGAGCACCCCCCAGCACGACGTACAGGAATGTGCCTTGTTCATAAGAAGCAGATGAACGCAAGCCACACCTAAATTTTGGGTGGAGGTAATCAAGGGCTCTCAAAATTTCGAGATTGACTATCGTTTACCGCTATTCCGTTTTGCCAGAAAATTCTTCTGCCACGTTGATCTTCTATCTAGAAGGGATTGAAAGTTGCGAAATGCCTTACACATTGCAACACCAATCTTTCAACAGACCAACATTAGCCCAACAACAATCAAAATCATCGACCAGAAAAATCCCGCATCAAAAGTGAGCGATTGGCTGCTGCTCGCTGCCTGAACGCCGCTAGAAAATCACCTCTCAGCCGCGAAGCTTCACCTCTTCAAGCTTCGCCTCTTCAAGACATGCTTGTTCTCGGCAAGATCAGCAAAAATCTGCTGTTCTTGTCGCCCGCCGTCCGTTAAAATCGGGAGCCGGTAGTCGGGTTCTCGTAGAATCAGCATCGATGCGTACACTCAAACACGCGAAGACGGCTAGTTCAACATATTGGAATCTATCCGGCGGCAGGAAGCCGACGGATAGATTCCACTACGTTCTGCGGGCTAAGATCGAAGCTTTAATTGAAGGAAATGCGAACATGAAGATGATTCTCTTGCTCTCAATTGGTCTGCTCTTGCCTTTGCAGGAACCATCCATTTTGGGTCTTTCAAACGAGCAGATTCTTGCACTTCACGATGAGGCAACACTGATCGCAAGTAAATTTGATTCGGCATCACAACCGAAAACGTGGGAATCTGGGTCTCACTCCGTCGAGGCTGTAATTGTAGGGGCACTATCTGGAAATGTTGAATTGAAACTTGATTCGGGTGAAATAGTCAAAATTGCCGTATCAAAACTTAGCGACTCCAGCAAGAAACAGGTTGACGAATATAAATTTGCCGAACGCGATATCGCTCGTTTTGACAAAGAACACGGCATCAGTCCTACCGCCATTATTTCGATCGTTCGGTTGGTGAACGAAAATACTCGTTTGAAAGCAAGAGTTGCGGAACTTGAAGGAATGCCACCGATCAAATCCTTAGAGCTAACTGGTTCGCCTACCCAAAAAAGCAATAAACAAACCGACCAGGGCCTGGATGTCAAGTTTAGAGAGGATCGAATTTACATTCTCAAAGGAGAATCCGATCTTGAATTCCTTAAGTCATTCGTGACAATTCGATATAACGGCAACGATGCAGTGGGTGGTCTATACGATGTTAATGGAACTCCTCAAGAACCAACATTAGTTTCAAGCAATCCCGAGGTAGTTAAGCTTTCGATGGTTGGGGACGAATCCCTTACTGGTAGTGTAAAGAATGTTGAATATGAGAGTGTTACATTTCTCAGTACTGGAGTTTCCAAATTGACAATTTCATTGGGAAAACACTCAGTAGAAAAGACAATTGAGGTTGTCGAACTCCCGTTTAAAAAATCCGACAGTTCAACCGAGGTGGTAAAGGCATTCGGGTTTCCGACTCAAAAAGAATCATTTTTCACGTCTTGGCCGGAATCAAACAACTACGATAATATTTTCTGCAACCCTTCAGCTACCGAGAGCATAATTGCGGCAGAGCATTGGAGATATGACAAATATCCCGGATTGGTGGTGTCAATTGTGCGAGAGAATGTTCGAGCCGTAGGTTCCCATACGAAACGTTAAATGAGGGACTTGAATTCGAAGGTTTTGGAGAATCTAAATGATCGCTAATGCAATCAACCACCCGACACATCGCCCGCCTAGCAAAGATCGGGATAGGGAAATCTATTTCTCAACGCCTTTTTTTCTGGGTTCTGAAGTCACTGGAGATTCAGTAGGTAGATTTTCGTAAGACGGCATGGTGTCGCTCCTGTTCAAAGTGAAGTGAAAAGGAACCACCATGCTTGAAGTAAACTTGTAAGCCCCGAACCTACGCCGCGACAGCGGCTTTAATGGACAACACAGTCAACCGAAGCCGACCTTGTCCTTGCTATCCTGAGAATATACTTCGCTAAGAAAATACTTCGCTAAGAAAATACTCCGAAACGCAGGTAAAGATTTATGTCCACCTCTCAACATGTTGCGCAAATAATCACTCTCCCCGTGGAGGAACAATTGGCGATTGTCGCTGAAGTCTGGGAGCGCCTGCCGCAGTATGCGAGCTCAGCCGAACTGGCGAAGATTAAAGCTGAACTGGACCGACGAATGGATCGATACCGAGACGATCCCTCTTCCGCAATGACTCTCGATCAATTTAAGGCAATGAGGGCAGCGCAGTCTTGAACGTTCGCTTACTGTCTGAACTCAACGCGGACCTTGACGAAGCGGTTCGTTGGTACAACGAGCGGCTTGATGGACTGGGGAGTCAATTTGAAGACTTGGTGTACTCGACGATTGAAGCGTTGCCAACGCGGATGGCACATCCGGCGCGCGACGAGACTGGATACCATCCTTTGCGATTGTCACGTTTTACCGCAGTGCTATATTACGACATCCGTCCCAATGAGATTGTTATTGCGGGGTTGTTGGTTGGCGGACGAAGCACCTCAAATCTCATCGGGCGCGGATAACCAATAAAAATTTGACATCGCGTCGTGAGGGGCCGAACGGAGCCGCTACTCAAATTCTCTGTTCAAGAAACCCGGTGGATTTAAGAAGCCGGGAAGTAGCGTTAAGGCTGGTCGGTTCAGGCTTGAATGGTTATGGCATCAGAATCGGTGATGCCGAGAGTTGTCTCGCTGTGATTTCTGATGGTGTGAATTCTCTGGGAATTTGATTCGAACTGGCTGAACCACCTCCGTTCGATGTCGGGCATGATCGCACACTTTCTGGTATCACGATGCTGATCAATGGTTTGCGGATCGATGGTTTCAACAGGCACGGGGTGCTTGAGGTTGTCTGGAGGCAACGTTTGGCGATCAAGGAGTTGGGCGTTATCCGACTGAAATTTCTGCGAGTCGCGAGCGTTTTGCTCGCTCGACCTTCGACCGACACTGGGCTAGAATATCGTTGGAGTTTCTAACATGAATGTTGATCAAACCATTTCAGACCTTTCAACACTTCCGGTGGGGGATCGCTTGCGTGTTGTGCATGCAATTTGGGACACACTGCCTGACGATGTTGACCTTTCGCCGTCTGTGGAGCAGCAAGCCGAAATTGACCAACGACTGGCTGCACACGATGCAAATCCATCGACCGCCATATCGCACGATGAAATGATGCGGCGGATCGAGAAGCGGCGGTGATGTGGTATCTCTCGTATATTATGTCGAGATCGAGCACATCATGCGATTGGCGAAAGCCAAAGCTCGGAAGCAGATTCAACTGCCTTTAGATTTGCAGTCTACACCTAAATGCGTGTGACTTACGTCGATCACGCCGTTATAATGGGTACTCGATACTCAAACTCGAGGAGGTTCCCGTGACCGCTGAACAGCTTATAACCGACGCTGCAACTTTACCTGTCTCAGACAGACTTCGCGTAATCGAGGCGATCTGGGATTCGCTGCCGGCGGACGCAAATCCAACGCCAAGTCCCGAGATTAAGTTAGAATTTGATCGCAGGATGGAAAATTATCGGCGGAATCCGGAAACTGCGATGACAATCGAAGAACTCCGCGACCGACTTGATGCTGATCGAAAGAAATGAACGTACGGCTTGTTGACGACGTCTATCTTGACTTGCGGTCCGCTCGAGAGTGGTACGAAGAGAAACGTGAAGGTTTGGGGGACGAATTTGTCGATCTTTTCTACTTTATCGCAAGAGGCTTACCGGAAGTATCGCTGCATTGTTCGATTGACGAGACTGGTTATCGGCCGAAACGTATGCCGCGATTTACTGCGGTCATCTACTGCGAACTTACCGACTCTGAGATCGTCGTTGTAGGTGTGCTGGTGAATGGTCGAAGTAGTTCGAACCTAAAAAGACGCGGATAAAACAAGCAGCATTTGACATCGCAAAGTGAGGGCCGAACGGAGCCGATGCTCAAATTCGTAGAACCTTTGGTTCTCAGTTCAAGAAGCTCGGTCGATTTAAGAAGCCGGGTCGATCGATGAAGGCCGGTCGGTTCTGGAGTGAATGGTTTTGGCATCAGGATCGGTGTTGCCGAGAGTTCTCTCGCTGTGATTTCTGATGGTGTGAGTGCTCTTGGGATGTGGTTCGACCTGGCTGAACCACCTCCGTTCGGTGTCACCCGCGCGCTGGCATGTAATCAGGAGCAGGTAGCAAACTGGTTGAGCCCAAGCTAGAATTAGCAAAATGGAATACGAATGGGATACCGAAAAAGCGGTAATCAATCTCGTGAAGCATGGCGTAACCTTTCACGAGGCTAAAACCGTCTTCGATGATCGCAACTGCGTTACCGGTTACGACCCGATACACTCCGACGACGAAGATCGTTTCATCACAGTTGGTATTTCAAATCTCGGTCGTTTGCTAATTGTTTGGCATACGGATCGTGACGATGTAATTCGCATCATCGGTGCAAGAACTGCGACTAAGCGTGAGCGAAATGACTATACCAATGGCTGATCCTGATCCTGGCGACATGCTACCAGAGTATGACTTTTCAAAGATGAAGGGTGTAGTACGCGGTAAGTATGCTTCACGCATTACCTCCGAACCGCGAACGATTCGTTTGGCTGACGATCTGGCAGTGTTGTTCCCGAATGATGAAGCGGTCAATGCGGCTCTGCGTGACTATCTCAGTGGTCATACCATCGGACCCAAGGGCGGCTAAAAAAAACAGGAATAGATGCCGGATTTAGCCGGACCCCTCCCACAACACGAGGCATGCGGATCGCAACTTAAACGTTTCGTTTCCTCGCAGTAAGCCTCTGCCAGATCGCAAAGAGACTGACCAGTCCTTCGCCGGTGAGATAATCCATCGAGAGCACCGCATGGACGGCGTAACTCGCCGCCTGAACGACTCGCGAAAATCACCCCTCATTCGCGAAGCTTCGCCTCTTCCGATCATTCTTGATCTCAGCCGCAAATGACTTTCGGCGGCGTGGACCTCTATCCAACACTCGCCGAAAAAGCGGCGGCTCTATGTTTCTCGTTGGTGATGAATCATCCTTTCGTCGATGGAAACAAACGAATTGGCCATGCTGCGGTGGAAACATTCCTCATACTGAATGGGTTTGTTTGATTTCAGGCAGAGTGCTAGTACGTGGCAAATTGTTATTGGCTTAAACCTCCAAAATCGTCAGAATCCCGCACCAGTTCTCTGTTTGTTAGCACAACAGGCAACGCTGAGAAGCGTGTCGTAGCGGAACGGCGCGAGCCGTCCGGTAACAAGCGTGTCGTAGCGGAACGGCGCGAGCCGTCCGGTCACAAATATGCGTGACGAACCGGAGGGCTTGCGCCCTACCGCTAACATTACTCGATTTTGCGAGCAAAAAATACTTCCCAGCGTTGCATGACAAGGATGTCAGCATGATCAGCGACAATCAACGACGATTCGTCTGCCGGATTTTATTCCTGCTGATTTGTGCTGCGCCGACCTCGACCGTCGGATACTGGATGCTGCACCCGCAAACCGCCACGCAATGGGAACGGGAAATCCAGACCCAACTTGGCATCGCTGCTCACATCGATTCGATTGAAACGCCCGGCCCCTACGTCACCATTCTGCGCGGATTCAAACTGACTGACCCAGAGTTGGGCAACGTTTTTCAATCGACCGAAATCCGTCTCGAATTCGGAAAAACCAATCGCGTCACGATCCCGCAAACGGTTCGCATGAACAGTGCGGGCGTCGTGCATTTGGTACGAACGATCAACGAGCACTTGCTGCGCGCTCATGCAGCCGATCGTCCGTGGCAAATCAGATTTCTTAACTCCGCCATCATCGAGGAATCGCTGGTCGCGGGTTCTCCGAATCAAATGTTTCCAGAAACTGTCGTCGCCGCGAATTTGAGTATCGATGTCCAACCAATTCTTGACGGCACGATCAGCAAGCTTCAATTTCAACTTCCGCTGCTCGATGAAAAGACTTGGGTCGCTGGCGCGCTCAGTCGCAGTCGCGCCGACTTGACCGGACGCAGCCAGCAGCGATTGGAGTTGAACACAAACGAACTTGAATTGCCGGTTTGGTTGTTGGGCGATTTGGTTCCTGAAATTCAGTCGCTGGGAACTAGTTGTCGATTCGCCGGACGAATTGATCTCAATCCAAGTGCGGGAAATCCTTACGGCTGGTTCGCCGGAAAATTTTCCGGCATCAGTCCCGCCGCCGTCACGGGCCATCACTCGCCCGACTCCGGCGAAACCTACGCTGCTCGAATCGATCTGTGCAAGCTCAATGGTAACGTCGAACACTTGGATGCATTTCTGATTCGCCCCGATGGAACCGCTTCACCGATTGAGGAGACATTGACCGTGGTCGAACAGTTTGACGTCCCGCGTGCGCTTCGCTCCGCTGATCAATCCAGTAGCAGGCTCCGCGCCGAAACACTTTACCGATGAACAGTGCCCGCCTCACAATCTTTGCATGGCTACTGATTTGTGCCCTGTCTGGTTGTGCGCGACTGGATCTAAAGAACCGTTTGCGGCCGTCGAACGATCGCGATTGGCGTCCAGAACAAGCTGTGTTGCCCTTCGCCGAGATCGATGGAACGCATTACACGCTGCGCAACATTCGCGACTATCAATATTTCACTGTTGACGACTACGTTGTGAACTACGTTGATCGTTCGCTGGATTTATCTCAAATTCAATCGGTGGACTTTGTGATGGTCCCGTTTGGCAAAACCAATGCGCTCGCTCACACAATGCTCAGCTTCGGTCTCGATGACGGAACATGGCTATCGATGTCGGTCGAGATTCGCAAAGAGATTGGAGAAGAATACAGTCCCGTCGCGGGATTCGTACCGAAATATGAATTGATGTATGTGCTGGGTGAAGAACGCGACTTGATTCGCCTCCGCACCCAATACTACAAAAACAAAGTCTACGTTTATCCAACGGTTGCCAAGCCTAAGCAGGCGCAAGCGTTGTTTGTCGATATGATAGGACGCATGAACGGGTTAGTGGATCAACCCGAGTTTTATAATACGATCACCAACAACTGCACGACGAATCTGATCGATCATGTCAACAAAGTCAGTCCCCAGCGCATTCACGAAAACGCTTGGCAAGTTCTATTGCCTGGTTTTTCGGCGCGATATGCCCATCAGATCGGATTGGTGGATAATCGGATTCCGTATGAAGACTTGGAAATGATTGCTTACGTGAACGACCTCGCCGATCAAGATTTTGATGCGGCCACGTTCTCTCAAAACATTCGGAAGAAGCGACATCTGATCGACCGCGCCGCCGCCAGAGAGCAGGCACGAACAAAAGAGCCGCGCAC
>JBGSKR010000184.1:0-4498 GCA_041741135.1 Mariniblastus sp. | reverse complement strand
TAAATGCACCCTAATTCTCGGTTGGTTTGGAACTTTACGCGGCTGGCCTGTCAAAGAAGGTGAAAAGTCGAGACAGTTGTCACAAACGGAATGAACTGATGCCACTTTCTCCTGAAACCTTCGGAATCTGGCCCCATCCATCAACCCGCCCGGTCGACGTTTAATGAACAGCCGTCCCAGCGACCGGGATTCTGTTCGAAATACGGTGGTTTTACGAATCGAGCAACAAAACGTACGAGTAAATGAACAGCGCATGAAAAAAGCCACCCGCGAAGGTGGCTCCAATCCGTTGATTCCAACGAGAATGGGCCTGTAAAGATTTTTGTGTCGCCAGCATTTTTGTTTAGTTGTCGGTGAGTTCGGGGATTCGATCCTCGAACATGATGGCGAAGTGGTTGAGCGCCTGTTTCCAGTGTTGGATCGGCATCGTCCATTTATTTTGGGTTTCATTGATGGCTGGGTAGACAACCATAGTGGAAGATGATTGGTTGGGGAATATCTTTCGATTTCGAATCACCTTGTGGATGACACTGTCGACGCTTTCAATGGCGTTGGTCATTTTAATCGCTATTCAGATTTCAGGTGAATACCCTTTATTTTGATTGGTTCTTAAGTTGCAAAAGACGTAGTTCACATTGAATCCGATAGCCCATGGCCTCATACATTTCGTCGGGCCGACCAACGCCTTGCGCAAATCTCAAACTTCTACTCTCTTCGAGCACTTTCGCATTTCTTAG
Source organism: Mariniblastus sp. (assembly GCA_041741135.1). Taxonomy (GTDB): domain Bacteria; phylum Planctomycetota; class Planctomycetia; order Pirellulales; family Pirellulaceae; genus Mariniblastus. The sequence goes on along the minus strand of JBGSKR010000184.1, from coordinate 3,761 downwards.
CATATCTTCTGCAACCTTGATTAGCTGCTCATTGTCACCGGCGTGAACCGCCTCTCTGGCCTGATGCAATCGGTCGTAAGCTTTAAGTAGAAAAAAAACTTGATCTTGTCCCTCAGTCATCCGTTTGAGCTTAGGCTCAATCTCCAAATACGTTGCGTTAACGATTTGTTTTTTTAATCGCATTTCTTGGTCGTCATCGTCTTTAACTTTGTATTCCTCCCGCGACGCCACACCATTAATGGCATCCATGTTTTTTTTAAACAATTCTCGATAAGCTTTCCCTGACTCGTCTTGTTGTGCCGTAGCAACGGAGGAGGCAAGGAGAATAATTATTGTTGCCGCTATTCCGCCATTCTTCATACATACACCTTTTCTTCTTGCATTTTTTTGACAAAACGATTTCACATTATTGACTCGCTAAAGAACCGTAGTCAATCAGTTGGGAGTGGCGGAGAAGATAACGAGATATCGCTTCGGTTTGGTGACTGTCTGGCAATCAAAACGCTTGAAGTTAACGGTCTTGCCTTTGATAAAGCCCAGTTGGATAAGTGGTCCCACCAAAAAATCGTGCGAGAGCTGGCCCCATCCATCAACTTTGCCGGTCGACGTTTAATGAACAGCCGTCAATCGGCCAGGATTCTGTTCGTAATTCGGTAGTTAAATCGGAATCCCAAATTAGGGTCGTTGATCTTCCCGATTTCAAATCTGTACTGATTCATGAGTTATTGAACTGATCTACCAATAAGAAATCAACAAACTGTTTCACGTTCAGTATGTTTACTGACCCATTTAGATTGACTGCGTCCTTGACTGAAATTTCGTTGGATTCAAGCTGGGGAAAAAACGGTACGTCTTCCAAATGTGATTAACCGGGTCTCTAATTTGGTTTGACCTGCCCCAGTTTGCGCACAAAATTAACAAGGTTACCTTTCCTGCGAGGACGAAATTAAATTCACTTCAAAATCGGTGTTATGTCCCAAACCCGAACCTGACCAGGGCTAATACTGATGACTTTGTTATCTTCTTCCGCGAAGTGCAAGAAACTGGCTTGATGACCTGAGCTGAACTGACCAATCAACTCAGGAAAACTATCTGTCATTTGCCAAATCGCGACCATCGGAAAAGACCCAACCCGATCGTGGTTTAGCGTTGCGAATTTGTCGCTGTTCTGTCCCAGACTCAGCGGCAGTGCGTTAGGAAAAGTTTGACCAAGATCGATTTGTGCGATTATGGACCGCTCTTTCAACGAGTGAATCATTACCCGTGTCGATTCGGCGGTAAATGTGTCGCGAGGATATTTAACGGTTCCTACCGAGAACAGCCACTGGCCATCGCGAGAAAATTTGAATCTCAAGTTGGAATTCAGACCAACATTGGATGAACGAAACCATTGGTTTTGCATAAAATGGTTGCGACTGTTGGGAAAAAGTTCCGTCGCTTCGCCGCTACCATTTTTGATCAACTTATAACCCTCGCGGAGCCAACTACCCTCAACCGACCAAACATCGTTTCGGATTACTCGTAAGTCGTTTTCATTGGATTCCATTGCCCTGTTCTTGATCAATTTCATTGTCAACAAGTCATAGGTCCGAATAGACCCGGGTTGGTTCAAGTCAATCTTGCCGGTCTTAAAATCTACGTTGATAGAGCATGGCCACTCCGCTTCAGCAATCGTAACCGGTGGGCCAATCCCGTCGGTCTCCAAATTCCAGATGCTCAACTTATTGTCACAAACCGCAATCATTTTTTTTGAATCCGGGGAAAACACAACTGTTCTTCCCGTCGGAAATAGATGGGTCTGTGACGTATTCGCTTCCCTCGTGTCGATACTGGTGACCTTTCCCGATTCGAGATTAACTAATTTTTGTTGAATGGCGTTTAGGTCGTTGTCAAATAATCTTAAGACCGCCCACTGTCCATCGTCGGATATGGCAGTTTCACGAAGCGGGGGCCACCCTTTTGCGCCCGTTGCAAATTCAGCGATCGGTTCAAGCTCGACTCTCTGTTCCATATCAAGCAAAACGGGATAAAAACTCGGCAGACTTTGACTGAGCACTTCATCCGAAAACTTACTGTTCCTGTCGTTTCGCCGACTGGTTACTGAGATTTCTATGGCATGCGGCATTCCCTTGATTAATTTTAGTCCTTTCTCGGAAATCTTTGTGCGGGCAAGATTTAGCGAGCGAAGCTCCGGTAAATCCAGTAGGAGCTTGATTCCCTCATCGCCAAAACTGGTTGCGGAAACGTCCAGAGTTTGAAGTTTTTTAAACCGCTTCAAATTCACCAACTCTTGATCCGATATGGCGGTGAATGCGAGGTTCAATACCCGTAATTCGCTTGGCAACTGCGCCAAAATCTCGCCGGTGATTGCTGTATTTGCGATAGAAAGGGAATTCAAATGTTCATGTTGTTCTAACGATTCACCTGCCTTGTCGGTAATCAGCGTACCGGACAAATCAAGAGCGACACAAAATTTCAATGGCAAATGTTTCAGTCCGTCGTCCGAAACTCTTGTGCTTCCCAAATTCAAAGCATAGTTCGCGTTGTAGTTGCGGATTGTTTTGCAAAGTCGTTTGAGTTTCTGGTCGTCAACTGTGTTTGCGGGGGCAGGGACACGAATATGAAGGCCCCATTCCATATCGATTTCCCAGCCCTCATTTTCCAGAAATGCGATTTCTTGGAGAGTTAGACCTTTTTTATTGTCATTGGGAAATTGAATGGGGGTCGTATCGACAGGATCCTGCCCGGGCGCCGTCGGCTTCTCAACGCCCATGGCTTCGAAAGCCTTTTTCGGTTGGCGTGCTTGGAATGCTTTGACGTCCCAAAATCTAAGGTTGGCTCCTGACGTGACTAGGGTCATTCCGTCTGGCGAGAGCCCGATCGTTGTAACCATCTCTTTGTTTCCTGCATTGATTTGCCCAAGATAATCGAGTTTGCCACCGTTAACTCGCCACAAGGAAACGAGGGTCGGCAGATAAGCCCTCTCATATTCTTTTTGCCACTCCAGATAGGCTTCCGATTTCTTGATCTTGGCATTGGCGACGGCAAGCGTGGATCCGTCCAAGGAGACAGCTACTTTACCGAATACCTCGGCAAAGGAGATCAAGGAGAACGCTGCGGTGATCGTGCCAGTCGAGTTGTCATTGATCACAACCATTGGACCATCACCTAAAAGAAATGCCGGGCGACCAGCGACAACACTCAACTTCCCTGACGGCAAGAACTGATAGAAGTAGATTTGCTTGAAAAGGTCTTGTTGCTTAAAGGCATCGCTAAATTTGCCGGAGCTGCGGTCAAAAAATTTAACGCCCTTACTCACTCCTCCGAACGCAATGGTGCTGCGATCAGGAGATAACTCGATAACATCCGGATCCAACAAACTGTAGGAATAATTGTCGTAAAGGCTGATCTCTTTACCAGATTCGATCTCCAATTGATGCGTCGTCTGCGCTCCAACCAGGACCCGCTTGCTATCAGGCGTAAAGCTGAGAGCTGACGCAATTCCGGAGTTTTGGTCTTTTTCATTAAACTTGATTAATTTGGGCTCTGAAATTTTCTCAGTTGAAAGATCCCAAATCTTAACTTGCCCGTAGGTGTCGGCGGCGGCGAGGAGCCTGGAATCCTGCGAAAATGCAACCGGAAAAATTGTGGGATTAATGTGAGTCTCAATGTCGTCACTGATAATCACCCGTTTGCCCGATACCACGTTCCACAATTCGATTCTTCCTCCACTCGGTAGCGACCACCTGCCATTTTCAATC
>JBGSKR010000183.1:0-6615 GCA_041741135.1 Mariniblastus sp. | reverse complement strand
GGACTTCTTCGCTCGCATCAATTGCCGCTCCGAGCCCGGCACCGCTCAAACGACCACTGGAGCCAACGATGGCGACGCTTTTTTTCAGCGTCAACCACGGTGACACGAACGGGACTTCGACACTCGAGGAGAACCGTTGTGAAAGACGTCGAAAGGTAGTCGCCAGCTTCATTGAATTTGGTTTGGAAAGGTTTTAAGTTTTGAAAGCCTCGATCAAGCCACTACTTTCTCGATGCGACTTGAGATTTGAGCCCAAGCTTCGTCTTGGTAGCGTGCGATGATCTCATCGACAGGCAAAGCCGCCATCAGAGTTTCGATATAATGATGTTGTTCGTCACTAAGTGGCATCAACGGCATACGATCATGGCGACTCATCACGCCTCGGGATTCCAATGCCGACTTGATCGTCAAGTGCCAACTAAGCTGCGAAACTCCCTCCGCGAAAAATGGGACTTCGATTTCATTGACGATACGATCGCAGACTTCTTTCCTGCCGGCCTGCCAAGCCTGCCAGAATAACGTCGCCAATCGTGGCTCGAAAACTCCAATCCCGTTCAACCAAGCTTGACAGCCTTGGTCAGCGAATCGCATCCATTGCCGTTTGCCACCGCCGGAGATCACAATCGCCACTCGATCTTTGATTTTCTTCACGACTGCAGCCGAGAACTCGTCGTCTTTGGCGTCTTCTTTGATCGCTACAACGTTGGGAACATCGGCCAGTCGATCGAGCAGGCTGATAGGATAATTAACCGAGGGCCCGCCCATTCCATTTAGAAATGGCATTTCGTGAACGAGGATGCCGATTCCAACTTGATCAGAAACCATTTGAAAATGGCGATGAATTTGTTCTTCACTGTAAAAACGCTCTCGTACGATCAGCGAAATAATGTCCGCACCAATTTCCTCGGCATGTTGAGCGTACTCGATTGAAACTTTGGTCGAACAGTGAATCGGATCAGCCACGATGACGACATTGCTTTCGTCCAATTGCTTGACACGCGTCGCCACAAACCGATTGAGCTCTTTAATTTCGTCCGGGGTCAATTGGCTGTAGCGGCTGTTGTAAGCCATGACATAGAAGTGCCGTCCACCTGCGTCATAGATTTTTTGCAGATAGGCCTCTAATGTTTCGAAATCAATCTCTTCCGATTTCGGATCAAACGGCGTTAAAATCGAAAATACGGGCCCTTGGATTTTATCGCGGAGCGTTGTGTGTTCAGGTTTCATGATGGTCATCCGTGGGGGTGAGGAATCGGGAACGTTTAAGAATTTAGATGTAGCCGTTTTCGATCAATAAATTGGCGTAGTCAAAATCACTTTGGTGATCAATGTCGACGGCGCGAATCGATTCCATTTGATACGCTTTCACTGGCCCTTTGAAAAAATTGCCACCGACGATAAATTTGTCCAGCCACGCAATATAGAAACCGCCATTGACACGAAAGTAAGGCTGGAAATCCTGCGATCGCGTTTCACCAGTCACCAGCGGCGAAGGCCTCAAAACGGCTTCGGGATCGATCAACCTTGTTTGAGGATCGACGGTCAATGTAAGTTGAATCGGATCGCGTAATTCGTTGACGCTGACCACGCCATAGTCATCACGGGTCAGCAATTCGATGCCAGCGGCAATGTCCGCAGCAGAACGAAAGGGACACGTTGGAAGGAAAAGTCCAATTTGCTCGAACTGTTGGTCGTAACCGTCGCGGGCCGCAATCTGCTTAACCAAGTCAATGACTTTAACTTTGTCGCCGCTCAACGAATCCTCTCTCCGTTCACAGGTAACACCCTCAATCGACTCGCCAATACGAAGAATGGCCTCGTCATCCGACGACAGAATGATTTTTGTGAAACAATTCGAACCGACAACTGCATCGATCGTATGTTGAACCAATGGCTTGTCGCCCAGTTTCAACAAATTCTTTCTGGGCAGCCGCTTTGAACCTCCACGAGCGGGAATGATTGCCAGTCGATTCATGCGGCCCTCTGCGAGAACTGGCGGGCGGGCGAACACACGCTTGATTTGCTAAACAGTGTCTCCAGCTTTTCCAAAGCGATCCAAAACCCTTCGCCTCCGTTTTCATGACCTTGCCAGATCTCCGGAATAAAGGAGGCGGTCGGCGACAATTGCGAAACAAGGTTTGCGAAGGCTGGCAAATCCATCTCTCCGCACCCGATTTGCAGGCCTTCTTCACCGGAACCGGCGGCGTCGGCAATGTGAAAATGAGCGGTGTGCTCAGCGAGCGATTTTGTCGCCTCAAAAAATGACCATCCGTAGTGATTGCAAGCCAACATCGTATGAGAGGTATCGAAACAAATTCGATAGCCATGTTGAACGCAAAATCGTCGAATCCATTCTGGCTCAACGAACAGATTGTGAAATCGCTGGCCGCCAAAATGCCAGGGGAATGGAGGCATCGTTTGGGGAATAATTTCGACACCCGTTGTATCAAGCTGGCTCAAGCTGTCGAGCAAGCGGTGGTAACAACCTTCTCGCTCGGATGGCGTCAAAAATTCGCGCTCCGAAAACCCGCCAACATTTGTAATAATCAGCGGCCGAGTCGCACGAGTGAAACGGCTCTTCAAGTGATTCGTCAAATCAATCACGCGCTGCAACTCAGAGATCGATCGTTCTCGATACGATTCTGATAGCGAGCAAAGATCTAACGTGTGATCCCCTTGAAACAATTCTGGACTATGAACGACCAGATCGCAGTCGTATCGATCATTAAGCAATTCATCACATTCGAGTGTCATGTCTTTGTAGCTCAGATGGAACTCGAGCAGATCCGGATTGGTTCCGGCGGCCATCGAATTGGCATCGTGATAACGAACAGGTAAACCCCAAGGCTGCGGAAACTGATACTTTCGCCGCACCACGACTTCATTTTCAATATCGCTGGCAAAAAAGAAATCGCCCGCTTTTAAGTCACGCTTTGCCGTTCTTCCCACCAATTGTCCGCGATACATGGGCTGCAAGCCTCGACCGGGGCTTTTGACTTCCACCATCTCATCGCAAATCGTTTCGCCTTTTTTCAAACTGCAATTGATGATCAGACTTTTGGCCAGTGTCACGCGGTTCATCATTTCGCCTTGGCTGAAGTTACGACTTCCGTCATTGCCCAGCGACTGCTCGACCTCACGAATTCCGATCACCATCTCAACCAATTCATTAGGCAGCAAACTTGCCTTATGGTCGCTTCCCTCCATCGAGCGATCCAACGTCAAATGCCGTTCAAGGAGATTTGCGCCAAGCGCGACCGCCGCGACGCTGGCATGAATCCCTCGTTCGTGACCGGAATACCCGACGGGAAAATCTCCCTTGCTCTTTAGTCGCGAGATGTAACGCAGGTGAATATCTTTGAGTGGCGCTGGATAAGTCGAATTGCAATGCAGCAAAGCAAACCCGGCTCCGCAACGTTGTAAGAACGCAATCGTTTCATCGACCTCGGATTCCGAAGTCATCCCGGTCGAGCAGATCATGGTTTTGCCGGTCTCCGCGATGGACCGCAGTAAGCCATGATTGGTGAAATCTGCGGAGGCGACCTTATAAGCCTGCATACCGTATTGCTCAAGCAGACCCAAGCTTTCCGAATCCCACGGCGTACAAAGCGGTTCGACGCCCATCGATTTGCAGTAGTCAAAAATCTTGAAAAGTTCGTCATTGGAAAGTTGAAAACGTGACAATAGATCCAGCGTGTACTCGGCTCCGAGATTCTCCCCGTGACTGACACCACTTTCAAAGCCCGCATAGAGCTGATGCATCTGTCGCATCTGAAATTTGGCACAATCGACGCCTGCAGCAACTGCCGCATCCACCAAACGTTTGGCCGTATCAAAATCCCCGTTGTGATTATTTCCAATCTCAGCGATCACATAACACGGCTGACCATCGCCCAATCGACGCTCGCCGATTTGAATTCCGCTGCGAAGATAGTCTCGTCGTGCCACCGCGACCAACTGCCCTTGCTCGTTCAAGATCGGCACAAACAAAACGTCTTCCAGAATCGCTTGCACTTCTTCGGGCGACGACGATTCTTTGGCAAATCGAAAATTTCGGTTAGCGACTTCGGTGATCGGCTTACCAAGATCCGGCGTATCAGCTTTCACGAGCCACTGAAGTATGTCACCGTTGGTAACAACGCCATCGACGATTCGATTTTCGTCAACGACGAACACAATTCGTCCTTTGTGTTCGCCAATCTTTCGCAGCGTCTCGACAACGGTCGCATCGCGAAAGGCAAGATAGCTGGACAACTTCCTGTCAATAAACATGTTGGACATCCATTCCAAAATTGATCTGATCCATCGCTGCCAGCACGACGGCATTTTCGCTGAATCTTAGCGTTTATCCTTCTATTGACCAACAGCGAATACTAAAAGCCAACCATTTTCTTCAACTTTGAAAATCGGCCGGCTTTCATGAGTTGCGGTGTCGCTTTGGTTTCAGCAACACGCGTGTGGCCGCGCATCAATTTGCGATCTCCCACCGACACGGTGCCAGCGCGATGCCAGACTTCGGTGGTGAACACAATCATGCTCCCCGCTGGCCCCTCGACCGGCAAAATCTGATTCTCGGAAAAATCATGATCACGCGTAATACCACGTTCTTCAAAAGAAATTGCTTCGCCATACTCAGCCCGAATACGCTTCGTAAACTTGTGGCTGCCGGGAACACAGGAGAATGCGCCATTAACTCGTGAAACGTCGTTCAAATAAATGAAAAATTTCAATGTGGGAAGGACGTCAAAATGAAGCTCTTGAGCGATATGAACCGTTCCCACGACTTCATGCAAAACATAAACATCTCGATTGAGACCAAAGGGAGCTTGGAAAAAATTTTGCGATATATCGTTCATCATCGCTGACCCGAACACTCGCTGCACGTGGGGGAAGCGGTCGTTCTCGGCTCGATGGAGAACCGCCGCCCTGCCGCGATCGAGATTCACGATATCAATTCCCGACTCTTGCGCGGACAAAATTGCTTCGTAATCTTCGGCCAGCTGCTCCACCTCGCTAGCATTTAAATAGTCAGTTAAAAAAACGACTCCATCCGATTCAAGCACTTGGCCAATTTGATCGACGGTGGCAGTCGCAGCAGCCATGGTTGGAATTTTCATGAGCTAAGACTCCCAGCGGGTTGCAGGTACGTATTGATTGTCAACGTTCTTTTGAGCGACTAGCAGCAGGTTCGTAGGCCTCACTTCTTCGCTCGCCTTGTCGTTGGTTTGTTCGCTTTGCTTCGGAGGGTTGGATTTTTTTTGCATCCCGGATTCCCTGATCGCACCATGGAGGCGATTGCCTGAACCACGACTCATCCAACGTTTCAGCCACGACGACTTGTCGACGGAAACCGCAGCAGGAACCGCTGATTCCGTCGTCAAGTCATGGACTGACAAGTCAAATCCCGCATGAACGGCTGCCGTTACGTACTCGCAGCGTCGGTAGAAGATGTCGGAACGTTCGTGGTTCCAAACCTCTTGCAAGTTCTGAAACATGACCTTTTCATTTAAGCGACGATCGTAGTAAGAGTTCGGCGTCAAATCTGGCACCATTGGCTCTTGCGCGATTAAGTAACCACCCATGCGTAGCGACTGAAACAGCGATCGCAGGGTGCAGTAAAGATTTTCCGAGTGATGCAAAGCTCCCATCGCCACCACAAAATCGAAATAGTCCGTTCGAGGAATCTGGTTGAAGCTGCCTCGCACGGTCGTATACCGAAATGACTCGATTCCAAACACTTCCATCGTTTGTGGAATCAATCGCTCAACCGCTGGACGATCAATTTCAAGTACATGCGCATGTTCGATACGTGGGAACCGCGAACATAAGTAGGCTGAACACCACCCATTTCCCGCACCGACCTCCAGAATTTTGCCATGGAAATCCGTTTTCATATCCGTGAGCGCCAGCTCAATCGCCGAAACCCGATTTCGCTTGGAGGCCAACAGCCCTTCGACGGTACTGGCTGGCTGGCGTGACATGTGATCGTGAAGTTTTTCATGAATTTTCAGCTCCCCCGATTTCAGGGTCGCGTCGCATTCGACTTTCCACTCTTCGGTTTTGAGCATCTTGCTGCATCTCTCAAAGTTTTAAAATGTGCTACCAGGTCGCTCGCTTAAACAAAGTACTTAACTTTTTAAAATTGAACATTCGCTCAAGCCGCTCTGAGTAGACGCCGCCACCATGACGGCTTTCGGATTACAGGTTGCCGCACAGGAGGAGCGAACAAATTTTCGGCCGTCCAGCGGTCGGCTTCAACATGCCTCTCCACCAAACGTGGATGCGACAATTGACCGATGTCGTAGGTCGGCAAGTTCGCGAGTGGCGACTCGCCGGACACCGTGTGCGTGGCTTCTTCGCCGAACCCAATGTTTGAAATGAGATTGACTTCCGGGAGAATGGTCAGGCCGTCATTTTTCCAAGTCGAATACTGCCATGGGAAAGCCCACGAATCGATCTTGCCGGCTGCACAATGATCGAAGATGTTGATCCAGAATTCAGCTTCCGAATCTGAATCGAAACTTAACCCGTTTGGCATTCCGGGAGCCCAACCTTTCAGCTCTCCGTCAAAATGTTTCCAAGCTCTTTTCCAGGTTGCCCACCCCCAAATGTGTG
>JBGSKR010000182.1:0-8797 GCA_041741135.1 Mariniblastus sp. | reverse complement strand
TTTACGGCTACATTAAGAACACCGCCCAATCAAACCCAACTGTCTCGCACGCCGCTACTTCGCTGCGACACGATCACGACCGTTTGTACTTGCAATTCGCTGCACTGGTCGAATGCAGCGAGCAGATTGTCTATCGCGAATGTTCAGATGACATGACGGTTAAACAGTTGGCAGAAAAGCTTGACGAGTTTTGCCAAGCTCTTGCCAAACACGAACACGACGAAATGGAATTGATGATGCGGATGTGTAATGAAGACATTGGAGTCGGCGATTAGCCCTGCTCATCGTGCAGACGATCAACCGCCATCATCAGTTGCCGCCAATGGTGGAAAATGGTTTCGGTTTCCAATTCGCCTGCTTCATTGCGACCAAAACCCATTTCGCTGATTTTGATCTTCTCGTCGAATTCCGCCAGACCGTCTAACATTGCTTCGTAGGGAATCGCTTGCGGAGCATCGAGGGTAAGATGTTGTTCAAAGAAAGGGTCTTCGAGCGATTGCAAGTCATCGAGTTGGTCTTCTTGCCAATGGCGTAACGCTTCGGCTTCGGCGGCTGCGAATTCGTCGATCTTCTGATCCATGACTCGATGCATGACCCATAGCGCGGCGCCTTTCAGGTCGCAAGCGCAGATCATGTAAGAGACTTTTCCGGATTCGATGTAATACTTCGCCATCAACGTGTTCCTTAAAAAAATAAAGTGCGGGATTTCCTTCTGCACTCAATTTATCGCAGACCCTTTGTCACCATTGGACAAACGCCTGATCGTTTAGTTTTTTGAAAAAAGTTTGTAGTGAAATTTGCCAGCATCCTTCAATCTTCTCGCGGGCAGGTTGCATTCACAACTGTGATGCGACCAGCGAATCCAAACAAGAATATCCTGCGTTCATCTCGACGAAAGTTACGAGACTTCTTTCTGATGTGTTCAAAGTTACCACCTGATCTTTAGCGACTTGACTAAATTACGGCAAAAATTGGGGAAATTTTGGTCGAATCATTCGGCTTGCACGGATTTTTCCGCCAGCATCCCGTGGGGCAAAACGTAGCGGTTGGTACCGAGAAGTCCTCAATGTCCTAGCATGAGAGGGCGGTTAAGGGGCAGCTATGAGATGCCTGACGGACAAGAACATCTGTCGTACCACTCAATAGTCCCTGAACTGGAAAATCAGGCAACCGAGAAACAACGTCACCAACATGAAACCCAGTCCACTCCACAGGGGCAACCAAGGGTCGCGGGCTTCCAGCGTCTGATTCAAATCGATATCACGATTGGTTCGCGTGTCGCCGGACGAAGACAGATGCGAGACGACTTTGTAGAACTCACCCGGTTTCGGGCAAATCGTATACAGCGGACGGATTAAGTAACGGTAGCCATTCTCCACCCAACCGCCGACTGGCGCAAGTCGCGTTTGCTTTTCGAAACCAGCTCCAACAAGCCCATAGCAGGTCGCTCGATCGCTGTTGTCAGCAACCCAGATTGTTTCTGATCCATCGCTAATCTTCGAGAACGTGAAAGTGCTGATATGTCCTTGGCCCGTTAAGGAAGCCAACTGAAATTCTTTCTTGTTTTTTTGCTCATTCTCCAAGTCTAGAAACCACAGGTTTCCATTGCGGTACAACACTGCGAGATAACGACCGCCCATAGAAATTCCGACTTCGCGGATTCCTGATCGCGATTCAGGCTGGTACTCGATATGCGACTCAAGCTGATCGACATTGGCACTTCGCACGACACCATTACCCCATGCAACCAAGACCCTATCGCCTACGAACTCGATTCTCGCCGTCATCGAAACATCAAAATCCAGCTTCAAATCAAACTCGCGCGACGCTTGATAACGATCCGCCTCAGCCGATACAAAATTCAGCTTTCCATTTCGGTAGATCACGAACTCATCACGCTGGGAGCTGTAAGCAATGTGATCTGCATCGGCAATTAAGCCTCGATTCGTCGGGCTAATCGGTTCGAACTTGAAACTGCCAACCGACGGGTTGCTCGCCAATTTCTCCGCGTCGTCGCTGGCATCATCGGAAACTGGCGACGAATCCTTTTCCAGCGTCATTAGAAAAAAATCGCCGCTACTCGTCACCACTACCAGGCCCTGTCGAGTTTCAAACATCTTGATCGTTTCACGAGGAAACGCGCCTGCCTCGGCAAAATCTAATGTCGATTCGCTGGCGGTCCATAGCGGCTGTTTCCCAGAGGAAAATAGCTTGGCAAATTTGTAGCGGCTAGCAATCACCTGATTGCGTTCTGCATCATGCGTCGGAGCCAAAAAATCATGCAAGCCTGGCGCGCTCGGCACATCTCGCATCGGCACCATGTACGCTTGGATCCCCATCGCCATCTTTTCCTCATCGCCGCCAAGATCGGCGTCGATTTTCGTGAGCCATTTTTGCTGTGTCGCGTCCCACACCGAGACTTGATGCAACACATCACTCACCACCACGGTCTCTTCAACAGGCAACAGATGAATCCATTCGCTATTTCGCATTTTCGTGTGGAAGGCACCATAAGTCGAACCGATCACAAAACAAAACGCCCAAAAACAGCCCGTCAAAATCACCGCCAGAATCGGACTGCGCCACAACAAACCCACGAGAGCAGACACCGAAAAATAAATTGCAAACACGATCACATACAGCGGAATACTAAGAAGCATCGCCCGATCCCAGATTCCCATCGCCAAACCCAACCACAACCATACACCCAAAAACAAATACCCAGCCAACAGCAGAATGAACACGCAACCGCCAAAAAACTTGGCCGTATAAAGTCCCCAGCGAGAAACGGGTTTGCTCAACAGCAAGTTCAACGAACCAGGCTCAAACGTTTCCGGAATCATGTTCGCCGTCACGATGATCGCAATCAAGAGTCCAATCGACATCACGAATTTGTCAAAGTAAACCGGCAAGTATGAGGTGACCATGCTGGCGAACTGTTGATGCGTGACGTCGTTAAACATGGCAGGCAGTTTCCAGATCGCATAGTAGAAATCGAGTCCGGTCGTTTTTCCGTCAGCATCGGTGATCGGCTGCAAGTGCAATGGAGCCAACGCCACTAGCAGGCAAGTAATCAGCAGCAACAAGAAAAACAGAACCCGCGACGCCATGGCCGCGCGAAATGAGTCTTTGATAATCGCGAGATAAGGTCTCATTTCACAATCTCCAAAAATGCGTCTTCCAAAGTGATTCGTTCTCGACGCAAACTTCGAATACTGATGTTCGCATCACGTAGGCGATCCACCAATTCGTCGATCGCGGCTTGATCGGCAACCGTCAATTTAACGGTAAAGTTTCCATTTGCCTCGTGTTCCGTGACCGCAAACGTTTGCCCCTCGAAACCAGCATTCACGGCATCCGGATCGCCGGTCACCTCTAGCACGATCAGCAACCCATCGAGAGCGTCGTCGGTTTCCGAGGGTCTCGATTTGATGAAGTCACCGATATCGCTGACGTTACCACAGTAGCGCAACTGCCCTTCATTGAGAATCGCGACTCGATCACAAACGAGTTCGACCTCCTGTAGCAAATGGCTATTGAGAAAAATCGTCACGCCGGTCGCTTTCAAGCGTTTGATAATCTGACGCATCTCGGCGCGGGCACCAGGGTCCAAGCCATCGGTTGGTTCGTCCAGAATCAACAAGCGCGGTTCGTGCAACATCGCTTGAGCCAACCCTAGCCGTTGCAACATGCCTTTGGAGTATTTTTTGCAGCGATCGTTTGCTCGATCAGCAAGTCCCACCAATTGCAAAAGTTCAGTTCGTTTCGTTCGCACGGTACGACTCGGAAGATTGCTCAAATTGCCATAGTACTCGAGCGCCGAATTCGCGTTCAGATGCGGCGGGATTCGCAGATGCTCCGGCAAGTATCCGACCATGCGTCGCCCCGCGCGGCTGCCCGCAGGTTTGCCGAGCAGCGAAGCCGAACCGGCAGATTTGCCAATGATACCAAGCAATATTTTGATGAACGTCGTTTTGCCGGCGCCATTCGGGCCAAGCAATCCGAAAACTTCGCCTTCTCGGACTTGAAACGAAACCTCTTTCAGTGCGTTGAACTTTTTTCGAAAAATGGTTCCCTCGGAATAAGTTTTCGAAAGTCCCTCGGCGACAATCGCCAGCGGCTTCGTTTCGACGGGTGCATGAGCATCATTGTCGCTCATCAATTGAGCTTTCGTGTTCATTGGTGTAAATCCTTGGCTCCATCGAAGTAAAGCGAATGGGGTCGCCTCACTTGGAAATTGGTTTCGAAGTTTCTCTGGTCGTGTTTACAAGGCGTCACTTTTATAGAGAATCTTGGGCGATGCCGCGAGTAGCGGACCAAGTTTCAAAGCAGAAGAACGTATTCAGTAGTTGAAAGATTTCATGACGGACGAACTTGCAAAAACCGATACCTCGCCCCCAGCCGACGATGGTGTTCTACTATTTGAAACTTCTCCGTATGGCAACATCGATGCGATCGTGCAACACGATGGACGCACGGTCTATTTCTACTTAAACGAATCGCCGACGAACGAAACACCCGTTAGCGAATCACAAAAGAACCATCAGCCGCCCAAGTTTGGCACGCGCGCGCTGTGGGTGCGTAATTTGCAAACCGGCCCTTATGTGATCAATACCGACGACATGCAACTCGGCGCGGCGCCGATGCTGCCCCGCACGCATTGCAAATCTCCGCATCCCTCGCCCCTGCCCCGTTCCGAACGTTTGAAAATCGTTTGGTTCGAGGAAGGCAACGGAGCGGCGTTGTTGGAAGTAACGGACGACGATGTGTTTCAGACGATCGCCGTCATTCCGCCGTGGAGTGGTGCTGATGGATTTTGGGGATACGCCGCCGAATGCGCGGCGGAATCAGAGTTGTGCTGGCCATTGCCTGACAACCCAAACTTGCAAAACCGAATTGATCGCGCCGAAGCATTTTGGAATTCTTTCGCAGACTCGCCTGACCCGTTTGCTGAGTGGCAGCCACAATTGCTGGCTTGCTATCAGCAACATTTTTTTTCTGAAGCTTCCCTCAAGAAAACACTCGACTCGTCCGACGATGCAGCGAACCGTTCTCGGATCGATGCGGCGACGACGGTCACGGAAAGCATCGATGACTCGGCGGTCATGCAATACTTTTCAATTGACGGAAACAAGTTTCCCCCGCGAGGGCTCGTGCATTTGAAAACGGAAACTCACCACATTCTGATGACGGTTGCCATGTCTTTGTGTCCGCAACCGAATGTCGAGATGTATACCGAAACACCCAGCCATTTTCGGCGAATTGAGTTAGCGATTCAATTGCCACTGGCAACGTCGGACGCAGCGATTGAATCGATTTCGAAGAAGATCAGCCGGTTAGCAGCTTATCCGTGGCAGCAGATCAATTGGCTCGGACACGGGCACACAGTTCAGTTTTCGGGTTTGATTCCGAATGTTGAAACGGCCACGCTGATCAGCGACCGTCAGCTAAATCCTGAGAACCCAATCCCATTGCCTTCTTGTCGCGGCGATCTGGTGAACCTGCTGTGGATCGCAGTCGATTAACCACGCCAACCCCACCCAAACGCCAAAGTCTTTCGAACCGATAACTTTTCCGCTTTCGGAATGTCCCGCATTCATGGCAGATGTTTGGGGCGGCATAATCGGCTTTCCCGATACCATTCACGCATTGCGATTGGTTGTTCCAAGCGGTCGTTAGTGGAACCTCGCCCGCATTGTGCAATTTAAGATGAAACTCGCTGCTTTCGCCACCATCAGGATGCAGCACATCCCACACGAGACCACCATGCGAAAACTAAAACTCACCGCCTTCGCATTGACGCTTGCCGTTACGAGCTCAAACATTCTGGCTCAATCAACTGACGGTACCAATTTCCCGTGGCGCGCGACATCGACCACCCCGTCGCAGCTTGATCATTCAACTTCGGCGGCACGGCCAACACCTGCCCAGCCACAGCGGAATGCTACTTTACCGACGCTAAATGCGAATCTGCTTCCGCAAGATATTTCGTCGCCCGCCGAAATCGGGTTTTCTAACATTCGGCTTGCCGTTCGCCAAGACGCCGACTTGATCGACGACCAACCTTCCGTCTCCGATCAACTACTGCCAGCAGAACCAATCACTCCTCCAGCACCTCAACCTGCAACTCCGCAATCGATGCTCGAACCAGCCGATGTGACTGCAGCGAAAACTCTTGCGGCTCCCACCAGCCCATCCGATGCGCTGAAAAATGAGATTCCTGCAGCACCGAAGTCGAATGAACCGTACTCGGCCCAACCGCCTTTGTCCGTCGCCGACACGAGCACTTCGTCTCCCGCAAACGATTCGAATCGTGATGTTGTCAACAGTCGCTGCAATCCGGAATGCCAGCGAAAGCTGTTTGGTCGAAATTGTAACGGATTGGAAATCGGCGGTTGGACGCAAGTCGGTTACCATAGCCAAAGCAATATTCTTTTTAATGATCGCGATAGCCGAGTCAATCTGCATCAACAATGGTTGTACTTTGACAAACAAGCTGGTGTGACCAGCGACTGGGGATTTCGTGCTGATGCCTTGTACGGGATCGACGCGCAGAACACACAAGCTTTTGGTAACTCGCCGGTCGGTGCGCCATCGGGCTGGGACAACGGCTGGGACAATGGAGCTTATGGTTTTGCGTTGCCGCAGTTGTACGTGCAGTACGACAACAGCTTGTGGGACGTAAAAATTGGCAAGTTCTTTTCTCCGTTCGGATACGAAGTCGTCGCCGCCCCACAGAACTTTTTCTACAGTCACTCTTACACCATGAACTTTACTGAGCCGTTTACGATGACGGGCGTGTTGGGTGAACGTCAAATCACCGACGAACGCAGCATGATACTCGGCGTCACAACCGGTTGGGACACGGGCTTTGATCGAGCCGACGGCGGCTTCAATTTAATTACGGGAACTCGCTGGCAAGTCACCGACGATGTGAACCTCGCATTGACTTCTTCGATTGGTGACACGGGAGTTCGAGACAGCGGAACCATGTCATCGGCCGTTGCGAGCGTAAAGCTGACGGAATCGGTAGATTACGTACTTCAGGCGGATGTGCTGAACCTGCGAACCAACAATGAGTTCGGCATCGTGCAATATCTGTTTCACGAAATCAATCCGTGTCTCAGCGTGGGATCTCGCCTGGAATGGTGGAAGTCCGACCAACTGTTTGCCGACACCCGATCGACCTACCAGTTCACGATGGGTGCGAACTACCGCCAAAATGCGAACTTGATCGTACGGCCCGAACTGCGTTTTGATTGGGGTGCTGCGGCGGTCGATCCGGGCGCAGCGATCTTTGGAATCGACGCGATCTTGACGTATTGATTTTGCCATGAAATTGATCATCGCTATCATTCAGCCGCATCAGCTCGAGTCTGTCAAAACGGCGCTCCGAGAAGTGAAAGTCGTTCGCTTAACGATCATCGACTGCCAAGGCTACGGTCGCCAGCAAGGCCGATCAAACCAATACGGAGCGGATGAGTTCGCGACGAACTTGCGACACAAGGTTCAACTGCAAATCGCGGTCAATGACGAGTTCGTACGACCAACTGTGGCGGCGATCGAAGCAGGTGGACGAACGGGAGAGCGAGGCCAAATCGGTGACGGAAAAATTTTCGTCTTGCCACTCGAAGAATGTATCCGCATCCGCACGGGCGAACGCGGACCAGCAGCGATTTGAGTTTGATCGTCGGTTGAGTTGTCATTCAACAAGATTTTCAGCCAATCTTGTATTCGTCGGCTGGTTCTTCCTGCACGCAGTCAGTAGTAAATTCAATGCCATCATAGATATCTCGCAATGCGAGTGAGCATCCGATGAATGGCAAGTCAATCATTGCCTCGATCCCCCCTACATCCTCACGCATGAATCCATCAGCGGTCCGCCGCATGACGATTGCAACCGGCTGGTGTTGCTCGAGCACGAGATAGCACTGCAAAGACGGGAGCTTGAGATAGGCGGTCATTTTTTCATCGAGATCGTATCGTCGAGTTGAAGGTGAAAGCACCTCGATGATTAAAACAGGCTGGTCTTGAAATACCGAGGTCGGTTCATTTGAGTGACAAACGACCTGGGCATCGGGATAATAGAACCGGTTGCTCTCGGCCCGATCAATACGGACTTTTGTATCAGAACTGAATGGGCGACATGGCATTCCTTTAAGCCGATTGGCTAACTCAACAAGACAATTCACGGCTATCTGATTATGTCTAAGCGTACCTTCGGCCATCGACCGAATCCAACCATCAATGTATTCGCTTTTGGTCGAAGCCCTCTTTTCCATCAACAAATATTCTTGCACACTAAAATACTTGAAGCGTTCAGCACTGCTCATTTCAATCATCTCCCGTTCGTGTTTCGGTTTCGAAGTTCGAATTCGCCGCCATCGCATTGTCGCAACGAACGCTACTCTCAAAAATTTGCACCTGTGCCTTTTGTCAAAGCCATGAAAGCTGATTCGAGATTGACTTCTTCTTCGCGGAACAGTGTCAATTTAAAACCGTTCTCGATCAGATAAGATGGCAGCTCGGAATAATCGACGCATTCTTTTTTCAAAGTCACCGCCCAAAACCCGTCACCCTGGCGAACGGAGTCAACCTCCGGATGAGCGGACAAAACTTCACCTGCTCGGTCGGAAATTTCGTTAACAGCAATCTGCAAAATCGTTTGGTCTCGTACCCGCTTGATGACTTCGGCGACTTCGGCGGAGATATTCATTACCCCTCGGTCGATGATGCCGATCTTGTTACAAACATCCGCCAGCTCTGGCAAAATGTGGCTGGAAACGATAATTGTTTT
>JBGSKR010000181.1:0-3995 GCA_041741135.1 Mariniblastus sp. | reverse complement strand
CGCATGATCTTGTAAAACAATACGTGCCTAATTACTTTCATCCCGCCCCCGGTACTGCCGGCGCAGCCACCTACAAACATGATCATCAACAACAGCATCCGGCCAATGTTGTTCCAAGTGTCAAAATCAGCGGTCCCGAACCCCGTCGTTGTCATGATCGATACGACTTGAAACAATCCGTTCCGAAAACCGTGTTCCCACGTATCAAAATCGGCATCGCCGGCGTACATCCCAAACGCAATCACGGCCGCCGTGACGACTCCGATAATGGCCACGTAAGTCCGAAACTCCAGATCGCGAAATAGGGCCAACGGTTTTCCCACGAGTACCAAAAACAGCAACGAGAAATTCGCACCGGCAAAAATCATAAAAACGATCACGACATACTCAATCCAAATTCCCTGCGAGGGATCGTGGGCAACGAAATGCCCGAGACTTGCGTTATAAGTGCTAAAACCACCCGTCGCCATCGTGCCGAACGCATGGCAGATTGCGTCGAACATCGTCATGCCCAGCGCCGCTAAAATGATCGCCAGCACCACATTCAAACCCGTATAAACCGCCGCAAACAGCCATGCCGTGTGTTGCATCCGCGCAATCGAACTGTCGTGTGTCGGCCCTGGCATCTCGGTACGCATCAACGCTTTTCCGGTCGAGCCTTGTCCGAGCAGCACAACGAATAAAACGATAATGCCCAGCCCCCCCAAAAAGTGCGAACTCGAACGCCAGAATAAAATGCAATGCGGCACCAGATAAGGATCTTCCAAATCGCAGATCACGGTCGCTCCGGTTGTGCTAAACCCCGATTGCGATTCAAACATCGCATCAAAAAATCCCATCTTGACCCATTCAGAGCGATAGTGAGATGCGCGATCGGCCGGCGCATTTTCGTCTTCCCCCGGCTCGACTAGCCAGTCGCCCAGCATCGAATGCTGTTTCAAGTTTTGAAATAGCTCAGGTGCGTTTTCCAGTCCGGATTGTTGTAACAATTCCGATTCTCGAACGCCGCGTGCGGTCGCGCTGCCGATGGTCTGCAAGACCATGAATTCCTCGTCGGAAATATCTTCAACCAGATTCCAGGAACTCCAAAATTCGAAACGTGGCGAGACGACTAGCACTTGTTTGGATTCATCGAGAATTCTCAGACTCGGGCCACGTACGGTGCCACTAAACAAATACGGTAATCCACCGAGAACCGTCGCTAAGACCCAACTTAAACCGACAACTGCCATCGCGTCTTTGCGAAAAATTTTGGGTTGGCTGCCGCGACCGTACCAGTACATCGCGCCACCGACGCCCCAGCAAATGAGTGAACTGTACGCCAATCCCCAAAAGCCTGCAATTTCCAGAGGTGCGTCATTAAATTGGGTATGGGAGTGAACGCCAAGGTTGGGACTAGCCCAGATCAAGCTGAACAACATGAACCCGCCCATGAGCATCGTGAGCACGCCTAGTAGTTTTGCGAGCAGCGGATAATTCATGACAGCCAAAGGTCGCGGAGAGATTACAGATTAGAATAGCGTCGCTATTCTAATCAAAAGCGACGGGCGTCGGGAGCGGTATGGGAAACGCTCAAGCGGCATCTAACCGGAAAATGTGAATCGCCACGATCTCCCAATCATGGCTTTGTCAATCTCTGATGAAAATCGCTATGTGAAATTGAACTTTCGAAAAACGACAGTCGGCACGAATCCATTCCGCGCAGCTTAGACGATGCGATCCAAACCAGGCTGCTTCGCCTTCCTTGCCGCGTAATCGCCCCACTTTGCGCCTTGTAAAATGGCTACCGGCAAGACACCCATATAAATCACATCCATCCATTTTTTAGGCGCCGGATCGCCAATCACAATCTGCAAATACATGACGAACACCAAGACTGCCAGAAAAACTCCATGCGAGAACGGAGCGAATGGAGCCGATCTCGCCACCAACCAACCAATGCCCAAACACGCAACCGCATTCAGCACGACCAACACCGCGAACATCGCCGGCGGTATCGCGTCAGTCGGCTTAACCGCCATCATGGCTTTCTGAGCATCGGAATCCAATTTCCAAAATTCGACGAAGGGGGGAAAAAAGAGAAAGCCGACTCCAAGCAGAATCACAAAAAACGCCACCCAAGTCGCCATGTAACCGGACGCGACGGTCAGGAAGCTTCGCATCATCGTGGCGGGTGGAATTTGCTGAGACATAAAAACGGTGCAAAAAGTGTCAAAAATCTTAGCGGAACGGCGCGAGCCGTCTGGTTACACGAAAACGGGCCTAGATTCTACGTTACTGGAGGGCTGGCGTCCTCCCGCGACCGAAACCATTTTGAATTTTAAAACACGTTCCGAACAGAAAAGGTTCAACTTTTAGAGTTCGAAG
Organism: Mariniblastus sp.; assembly: GCA_041741135.1. GTDB lineage: Bacteria > Planctomycetota > Planctomycetia > Pirellulales > Pirellulaceae > Mariniblastus. The sequence continues at coordinate 1,628 of JBGSKR010000181.1, read as the reverse complement.
TTTGCGCGAAAAGAAGCAAAACCATAATGAGTCAATTCGCGTGAGCGGGGAGAACGCTGATTTATTTTACCACCGATCCGTCGTCGCGATCCGCCAGATTGGCATCGGGCAACTGCTGACGATACAACACAATTTGTGGATTGCAACCGGCGAGCGTTTCGCCGAGCTGAACCGAAACTGCCAAGCGATTGCCATCGGCAAAGAAACGTAACCATTGCCGGTCCGTGACCACAGTTCCATCAAGTAACGTCGCGATTGTTTCTACCATAGCTTGATCACCGTTGCTTTCGACGATTTTCCACTTTCCAGATCCGCCATCGCGCAACGGCTGGCCGCCAATGGGAGTGATTTCGATTTCCTTTTCCATTGAACCGTCACCATGCAGCTCCATTGCCATCACGGTCGTGAGAAATTCTTCCGCTGATCGCAACACCTCGGTACGCTGTTCGGGTGATAGCGGTCTGATCTTTTGCAGAAGCGCCTCTTCGTCGAGGAAAGCTTGCCCGAGCCAGGCACCGATCAGTAGTTGGGTTGCGTTTTCGCCGGCAAGCAAGTCTTGCTGTGCCGCTGCAGACTCACTGCCAGTCTGATTTTCTGATTGAGTTGGCGCGGGCGTTCTGATCTCGGACGTTGGATTGCAACCACAGAATGAGCCCAACACAGCGACTGCGATGAACCATCGCCCCCGCATTGTGGCCACCATCAGTCGAACTTTCTTCGTACAACGCATGGCAAACTCCTTTTTCCCATTAATTCAGACTTCTCAAGACCGAGGCCGGTAAGAACTCAGAATCTTGCGAACAGACGGTAGAAATCTTACCCCGTCTGTTACTGCTGCTTGATTCGTTTGAACTTCAGTTTCAAATTCAGTCCCGCCATGTTCGGCGGAACCAATCGTATCGTGTCGTCGTCGAGGATTTCAATCTCGTGCTCGGTAGATTGACCCGATAGCGAGCATTCAATTTTGAGAATCTGATTCGCTTCGTCCCAGGATTGCAACGACCAACGACCTTGCTTCGGAACGGGTGTCACCCGTCCCATGGTTGTTATCGTCGTCATCGTGCCGTTTCCTCGAAACTGAATTCGCATTTTGTGAGAGGCTTCCTGAGTTTCGGCCTGATCGATGGTTTCCGTGGAGGATGCGGCTTCCGATTCTTCGCCCAGTCGTTGAAGGACCGAATTCGGCGTATCGATCCCCCACTCACCAATCAGGCGTGCACCGTTCGGATCGCCGCAACCGCTCAGCAAAACCGTTGCCAGCATGCTCGCCAGCAACATCGCCAGCAGCTTCGGACTCAATGAAGAAAATCCCGACACGACACCATACGCGTCCGCAACGCCCACCATTGAATGCCCGTTTATTGACTGAACCGCTGGCAAGTTATTCAAGTTTGAGTTCGAGTTAGGCCACTGCAAAAAGTCGCAAGCATGTTTTTCTTGGAGGAATGATTTTCGTTGATTCATGCTCGTTCCCATTTCGATTTCTGTCAAAGTTGGATGATTGTATGGATTTTTCTGATTAAAGACGACTTGAACGACGATAAATCAACTACGGACTTTATCTCAAACACAGGCTGTGGGGGCGAACTATGACTCGTTATTCAACACTTAAATCTGGCAACTCGTCT
>JBGSKR010000180.1:0-8889 GCA_041741135.1 Mariniblastus sp. | reverse complement strand
TTTTCTCTCACGGGGTTTTTCTCAAAAGAATGTTCCAAATATTGGTTAGTGGTGATCCCGATAATAATCCTCAATGCGGTGCTCACGATCGATTCGCTGCTAGCCCAAAACAACGATAAGGTTTTTGCGGTCACTCTCCATGATGATGTCCTTGTCGCCATGGGAATTCCTCAGGACAACGACGAGCAGTTGTCAGAAACACTACGCGCACATTGGGTCGCTGCGAACAAAGACGGCAACGTCGAGGGTCGCATCACTGCTATTGAGCCCTCACAGTCGTCGCTGGTACCAATCGAGGAACTCGAAGTCACACTTTTGCAAAAAGGCCAAGACAAATACTCGGCCACAACCGACGTCGAAGGAAAATTTCAACTCAAAAATGTGCTGCCAGGTATATACACGCTGGTTGCTTCCGGACAAAACGGATTTCTCGCTTATGGGGTGCATGTGTTGCCCTCACTGGCCGATTTTGATGTGCTCGAGCAAAATTCCGAGTTCAATCCAACACCAGAAAATTTCGCCGATGAAAAGCGAGCCTTTTACGTTGCTCATTTTGGATTGCCTGATGATGCGATCATTGAAGAAGGAATTCAAATCGACGCCACCGCGGTGCCTCCCGAATTTACAACTCTCGAGCGAATCAGCCAAAATTACTTGTCCGCCTCCGAAGCCCTCACGCTTGGCCGGGACACCAACGACCTGAAGGCAATCAAGAGGTCGGTCAAAATTCGTCACGGTTTCAGGTTCCCCCTTGCTGAAGATGGCAGCTTCAACGGTCGTATCCAACCTATTGCCACCGAGGACGGAAAACTGACAACGTTGCGTGAGATGAATCTCTTTTTGATCCAAGATGACCTCGAGGTCGCCCGCGTTGCTGTTGAGGAGAACGGGATGTTCGCTGTGGAGAATGTCGAGCCTGGCGTGTACTCTCTTGTCGCGGCAGGCAAAGATGGTTTCGCCGCGTTATCCGTTGAGCTGATCGCTGGCACTCAAGATTCCATCGGCGAAGAAACCGCACCTGCCATGAATATTGACGGAGAGTTAAACACATATAATTCTCGAATGCATTCATCCACCATCACCCAAAACGTTTCGACCCATCCTCAGCCCAAGCGACTCACCAGAACGGCTCGTCGAAAAGCGGTACCATTGCTCGGAATCGCGATCGTCCGTGACAGCGAGGACATTCAAGTAATCAAGCGCCGCATTGCACAAATTTCCGAATTAAGACGAGACCTGCTGAACCGCGCTGCCCTCTTAGGTAGCCCGGCACCCATCAATCCGCTCGGGGGAGGAATGGGAGGATTTGCTCCGAGTGGATTTTCGCCAACCAGTTTTGGCGTAACTGGAGGAGGAAGTTTCCCATCGGGATTTAATAGCGCGTTCGGCAGCCCCCGTAGGCTGCTACTATTTGCCGGATTGGTCGGCGGGGCCATCGCCCTCAGCAACGACGATGATCCTAGTGACCCTCCTCCCATTTCTCCCAATGAGATTGTCATTGCCAATCAGGAAGCGAATGCTCGATAACATCGAGTCACCGAAAATCGCCCGCTGGTCGTAGCGGAACCAGTACGCCCGCAGAACCATTACCCCTGCGGAATGATTTTCGCGGTGGAATTTTGGAGGGTTGCGCCAGCCAGTCTAATGGCATGCCTTCGATGAAATTGTTTCTCTCCGCCTTGCCTGAATCGGAATCGCTTCGTTTCTGGTAAATTGAATCGCATGAGCGATTCTCAAAACCCTGACGCGAACGATTTTGACGAAACTCTTGATAGCCAAGTTTCGCTCGATCGCCCCGTAGCATCAATTAGCGACATGTCCGTTGCCAATTCCGCGAACGATTCAGCCAGTCATTTAGACACCGACGAAACGCGTGTCGTCTCGCACGATGGGATATCACGCCAGACCGAATTTTCACCCGAACATACACTTCCGAGTCGTCATCGTCTGGCACCCGACTCAAGCGACATCCCAAGTCACAATGAAACTCACGCTGACGAAAAAGCCCCAGCCCAAATGGGACGCTATCACATCATTCGATTGTTGGGCGAAGGTGCTTTCGGACGAGTTTACGTTGCTCACGATCCACAACTCGATCGGAAAGTGGCGATCAAAGTTGCAAAATTACTAACCGGAGCGACTCAGGTTAAACGCTTCTTGCGAGAAGCCCGCTCGGCAGCTCGCCTTCGCCATCCAAACATCATCCCGGTTTATGAATACGGAACATTCGAATCCGAGAACCTGATCGTTTATGAATTTGTGGACGGTGAAACGCTAAAGTCATTCATCAAACGAAACAAGAAACTGCCCGTTGCTAAAGCCGTTGAAATACTCCAAAAACTCGCACTTGGTTTAGCCTATGCCCACGAGCAAGGCATCGTCCATCGCGACATGAAACCTGATAACGTGCTGATCAGCGTATCCGGCGAACCTCATATCGCGGATTTTGGTTGCGCTCGTTCCTTGAACGACGATGCCAGCCTAACGATCGACGGATCAGTGCTAGGAACGCCGTTGTACATGTCGCCGGAACAGGCCAGCGGAAATTCTGGCAGCGCAGACGGTCGCACCGACGTGTGGAGTCTCGGCGTCATGCTGTACGAAATGGTCTGCGGGGAAAAACCATTTTCCGGAAGCCTGAACGATTTGCTATTTGCGATTTGCAACACCGATCCAGTCCGTTTAAGAAAACATGATTCCAGCCTGCCTCGCGATATTGAAACGATTTGCCATAAGTGCCTGGCTCGAACTCCAGCGGAAAGATTTGCCACCGCCAGCGAATTAGCTGACGAACTCGCTCGCTACCAACGCGGCGAACCGATTCTTTCTCGACCACTCGGTCCATTGGTACGCACATGGCGCTGGGCAAAACGCAATCGCACTGTTGCGACTCTGTTAACGATGGTGGCGATGACAATGTTGATTGGAACCATCGTTTCGACCTCGTTTGCACTTCACGCCTATCGCGAACAGCGCAGCCGAGCCTTTACGCAAATGGAATCGCTGCGCTCGGCGGAGTCCCCTTCCCTACCGACAATCTTTGCGGCGATCACTCCATTTCGCGACACCATTTTGCCAGAACTAAAACAGCAGCTTCAGGAATTGGACGCAGTAGGCGACGAACTCGAGAATCCAACCGACGCAAGGCGATTGCGCATGGCGATTGTCCAGCTCGAAACTGATCCCATCGTTCGTGGCAAAATCGCCGATCAAATGTTGAGCGATTTGCTCGCTTCCGAGGCAGGCGATCTAATTGTCTGTCGAGACTGTCTGTCGTTTCATCAAGAAATATTGAAAAAGCCATTGTGGGAGATCGCCCTCGCAGTGGAACACAGTGTCGGAAAACGCTTTCGCGCCGCAACCGCACTTGCAATGTACGACCCACAATCTCGGCATTGGGAATCTGTCGCGCCCGATGTGAGCGGCTACTTAACGTCGCTGTATCCGATCCAAGTCGTAGAGTGGTTGCCGGCTTTGAGGCCCGTGCGAGAATCGCTTAAGCCCCATTTGATCGCGGCCTTCAAAGATTCTGAAGATCGCACTTCGCCCCAACCAGAACGAGCAGCAGCCATTCTCGCGAGTCTGTTTTCCGATCAAGTCGACTTTATTGCCGGGCTGATTCCACTCGCTACACCGCAGCAGATTCCCTACCTGACCAACGAATTGAAACGAGCGTCAGATATTTCCACGAAATCTCGCGACGTCTCGGCTTTATTGCGGAAGGCGTTCCAACACGAACTAAAAACGCCAGCCGATGTCCTCGCTCACGCAAACGCGATTATTGCCAATCTACAAATCGGCTTCGGACTTTCGGACAATGATTTCTCTCAGGCTGACGATCCATCTGTGGCAGCAGCATTAATTGAAAATTTAGCTCGGGCGGGAACGCCGTCGGAGCTGCTGCTCAATGAAGTCTTGCTGCGGCTCGATGGCGATATCTCGTTTGAGACATCGATCGAAACAAAGAGCACAACACCCAATGCAGACTGGCGATCCGTGGACGCGGAAAAACTTGCAGGGGTTTTGTTGTCTCTTGGACAGTACCCGTCGCATCAATTGCTCGAATCTCAACGGCAACGATTGAAACCAACGCTGCTGGACATTTTTTCCACCCATCCCCATGCTCGCGTCCACGCCAGTGCATCGTGGTTGCTCGATCAATGGGGCTTCACCACCGATCGCGTTGCAGCGTTGGAACAACTGAAGCGACGCTCTCCTGACCCCGAAAGCAACTGGCACGTTGATCTCGCGGGGAATACGTTTGCTTTGATTGGCCCGATCGATGCCTTCGCAATGGGACTTCCGCCAAACGTCAGCGATTTGGGCGACTTCGACCGAAGCAGAATCCTCAACGAACCATGGCACAAGAAGCGCATCCCGCGCCGATTTGGAGTTTGCATCCATGAGGTCACTATTGGCGAGTTCGAGGCATTTGAAAACGCAGAAGTCGCCCGCATGACCGCTCAGCGAGAGATTTGGGTAGACTCGCCGCCTGCTGACACCAAAGCTGTTCGGCGATTGGAACTGAAGCTGAAAGAAATCGAGCGAGTTCAAAATCGTCGCAGTGAGTTCGACAAAGCTCTGCCGATTGGCGATATCGATTTCTTTTCCGCATTGGCTTATTGCCGCTGGTTGAGCGAGCAGCAGCAAACGGAATTCGTGGTTCCAACGCTAGAAAAGCTCCATCAAATTCGTGACACCGGAACCGATCTCGCGATCACTGCGGAAATGCTTGACCGAACAGGTTACCGCTTGCCAACCGCCACGGAATGGGAGTTCGCTTGTCGGGGAGGCAGCCAAACTTTATTTCCGTTCGGACGCTACCCGACCTTTGCTGATCGCTATGCCTGGTTTGCCACCAATTCCAACGCTCGCTTGCATCCAGTTGGTCAATTGAAGCCATCGGGGATCGGGCTGTTTGACATGCAGGGCAACGTCAGCGAATGGTGTCTCGATTGGTATCGGGAAGAGTTGCCGAAAATACCCGCCGAGCTGAACCGCAGTTTCTACATCGACGGCGGCCTTGAGTTTGCCGATCATCGCAACCTTGATCGGGAAATTCGTGGAGCCAGTTACCTGAACGAAATCTACGACCTCCGCAGTTCGCATCGCAGTTCGACGCGTCCTCACAATGGCTTCCCGCGTTTAGGTTTCCGACTCGCGCGAACCTATCCGTCCGAGTAGGCGAGCTGGAGAAAGCTTCTGTTCATAATGGGACTCGCCAGCGCTCCTACTCTCGTGAGGGCATTCTGGCGATTTCCACAACGAGGGTCACAGCAAATCTGTTACTCACCTGCTGCACGTTTTTTGGGCAACAAAACGCAGGGATATTGGGCATTTTATCGAGAACGCATACTCATTGCCCCAGTTGTAAGTTACGGGACAGCCGTTGCGCACAGCCAGTTTGGCATTCGAAATGCTGAGTGTAGAGATCCACGGGTCGAGATACTTTGTAAGTTGCAGCCTTTTCAAAGAAGGCTCATGACATCCAAGCTCAGCCCAAGTGTGAAAGCGACGCAACGAATTGTCGTTCCACTTTTAAATCGAATCACCCCACGAGGAGTAGGCTATGCGACAAGGATTTTTGATTGACATGGATGGTGTCATTTACCGAGGTAGTCATCTGATTCCCGGTGCCGATGTTTTCATTAACGCACTCAAGCGACAACGAATTCCGTTTTTGTTTCTCACTAACAACAGCCAGCGAACTCGTCGCGATGTGGTCACGAAGCTGGGGCGCATGAACATCGACGTTGAGGAAAAATGTATCTTTACTTGTGCGATGGCCACCGCGCGTTTCTTAGCAAAACAAAAGCCAGGCGGCACGGCTTACGTCATTGGCGAAGGCGGCTTGCTACAAGCCCTGCACCGAAATGGTTTTTCGATTGTTGACCAGGATCCAGATTTCGTCGTCGTCGGCGAGGGCCGCGCGTTAACACTGGATATTCTTGAGCGTGCCGTGAACATGATTCTCAAGGGCGCGAAACTCATCGCGACCAATCTCGATCCGAATTGCCCGACGCAAAACGGAACTCGACCTGGTTGCGGAGCGACGGTTGCCTATCTCGAACGCGCTACCGGCAGACAAGCCTTCAGCATGGGCAAGCCAAGTCCAATCATGATGCGGGCCGCACGTAAAGAACTCAACTTGCAGTCCTCAGAAACCATCATGATCGGCGACACGATGGAAACCGATATCTTGGGCGGCGTGCAAATGGGATACCGCACCATCTTAACGCTCACTGGAAGCACCGCTGAATCGGACTTAACGCAGTTCGCCTACGCGCCCGACCTGATCGTTTCGTCGATTGCAGAACTCAGCGATCCATTGCGATTCCTTGAGGAACGACTCCAGCCGGGTGACACTGGCGAAGATACAATCCATGACATCGAAGCTTGGCGCAACGCCCAAGCGTCGTTGGTTTAAGTGGCCAATCGTTGCTGCCCCCAATTTTCCTTTCGGCAGATTGTTTGCACCAACCAGAATCGGATTCAAATCGCTCCCGCTAAAACGGGATGCTCTCAGGGAGCAGCGACTTTAAACATCGGCGCGGCGAACCCAACAACATAACCGGCAAGCCCGATTACCTCCCATGAGTCAAAAGCTCATTCCAAGAGCTAGCCGTTCTTCGTTCAAACTTCGATTCAAAATGGCTCCAAACTAAAATGGTTCGCGAAAAAAGCCGCCCTGACGGAAGCTAGGGCGGCTGAAGGTTTTGAACTACTGTTGTCGGAAACCTGTCGCAGATGAATTTGCGATAACTTCGTTACTACAAACTCAGCTCTATAGCTCCATTTCGCGGAACTCATCGAGCAAGTCGATGTTGTCCTCTTTGGCGGCAATGCGAAGTTTGTTCAGCGCCCGCGTTTGAATCTGACGGATGCGTTCTTTCGTAACGCCCATTTCTTCACCGACTTCTTTCAAGGTCAATGGCTCTTGTTTGTAGTCGAGCCCAAAGCGGCTGATGATGATCTCTCGCTCACGTTCGTCAAGTGCTTCCATGATGCGATTGACTTGCTGAGTGCGTCGTTGATGCTCGGCTTCTTCGAGGTAGCGATCAGATCGCTCGTCGGCTTTGGCCAAGAACACTTCCTCGGAAGTCGGTCGGAATCGATCACGCTGCTTGAACTCACCAGGAATCGTGCGGGCAAAGTTTTTCATAATGGCCCAGCTTGCGTAGGTACTGAATTTGTTGCCACGGGTGTAATCAAATTTTTCGGCGGCACGAATCAGTGACATGTTGCCATCGCTGACCAGTTGGAAGAAATCTTCGCTGGCTTGAACGTGACGTTTGGCGATCGAAACCACCAAACGAAGGTTCGCTTGGACGATGCGGTTTTTGATTTTGACCGCTTGTTCGTACAGTTGCTCGATAGCGTCCATTTCAGTCACCCGAGCTCGGGCAACGTCCATTTTTTCCCGCAGCTTGAAAGCCTGAAATTTCAGGAAGTTGTATTTGCGGAACAAATACTGTTCCTGCTCGCGGGTCAACAACGCCGTCTCGTACAGCGACGCAAGGTAGCGAGGCAAACCGGCAGGCGGTTTTGTGCGCCGAGTCGCCGTTTCGGGTTCCGGCATTTCGGAATGCACAATTTTCTTTTCAGCAGATTTGCGGTGAAACTCCACGCTGTCCATATAATCCAGCGGCAGCTCCACAATCATTTGAGCACGCATTTCGTTGACGACGCGATACACCGTCGTCTTGGTGCGGCAATAACGCTTCGCAATCACTTCGGCGGATTTGCCAGCAGCAAAATCCGCAAAAATTCGCTCTTTCATTTCCAGGTTGAGCGGCCCCGATTGATCGGGGAATACCGCGATTTCGGGATTGTCGGCATCAAAGTTCTTAATGGTGTATCGAATGGTTTCTACGCTACGATCCATGTGTTTCGCAATGCGTCGTGTAACTTCTGCCGGGCAACCACCAGCTTTGGCAAGTCGGCGGGCACGATCGATGATGTCGTCGCGTTCGCCTTCGCTCAGTTGGCTGAAACGTTCGCCCCGTTTGACTTTGGTGCGATTGTTTTTCACGAACTGATCGACGCTGGTATGAAGGAATCCTACTCGCTTTCGACCGCCGTCAAAAATGAACTTGCGGCTAACGAGACCTTGCTGACGCCAGCGAGAGATCGTTTTGGTAGAAACGTTGAACAACCGGCTGAGGTCTTCAACGGTATGCACGGGTTGCGAGAAATCTTCAGCGGCCACGTTGGCTGACTCGGATAGGTCTTCAATAAAGTTTCGCAGATCGTGCTGCAAGTCTTCACCACTGATCTGAACAATTGGGCCTTTATCGAGAGGCCGAAATCCGGTGATCTTGAAGCACACAAACTCGAAGTTGTAGTCACGATCAGGTTGAACATCGCGGAGCAGACGCTCAGCACTGTCTACCTGTTCGATTTTTTTATCGCGAGGCACAAATCGAATCTGTTGATCTCGCAGTGCTCGTATTGAATCGCATTTGTAATCGGAATGCATTTTTGTTCTCTCATTCTCCGGAATTTACTCCGCCGAAAAGTTTAACTTTCGGACGGAACGCAACCGGACATAGTTCCATAGGCGATCTTCCTGATCTGGGGTAACCAAACGGGCGTCGTGCCAGTCTGGTGTTCTACGTCTCAGCAGTTCGGACGGTTCGGTCGATGCCGCAATTTGTTCTACTGTGGAAAAAGCAACAGAAATGATTGCTGTTTTGGCATCGTTCCATACAAAACCACTAACTGTCTTCTAAGTACCGCAAAACTTATTCCAAGTTCGCTGAAAATGTTGTTTTATCCCAAAATTACATTTTTTGCCGTTGAATCCGTGTTTTCCGGAAGGCCCTCAAACGCTCTTGGTTCGCTTGCTAGCGTATAAGGTGTTGTCAAAACGTACAGATCGGTGCCGGA
>JBGSKR010000179.1:0-4217 GCA_041741135.1 Mariniblastus sp. | reverse complement strand
TTATAACGACCGACAGATTGTGACCGAACGACTGGCGGTGGTAGCCGAGCAATTGCCGACCGGAGTCAAACCGCAGCTTGCGCCCATTTCATCCATCATGGGTCAGATTGTGATGGTAGGGATGTTGAGCGAAACGAACGAGAAAACGTTTCTCTTCGAAGTCGCTGAAACCGATCAAGATGTGATCGATGCGCTCAACTTTGAAGTTGCACCGGCGGCTTTGCGGGATAGTTTTGCACTTCAGAATATCTTGTTGTCCGATGATCTCGATATCCGCCGCGAGACTGCGAATGAGAAATGGATGATCGGTGATCGAGTATCCGATCAGTGGTTTGCGGTGGTCGCGAAGAAGCGTTCGGTAAAGTTCGCTACCGAGTCCAGCGTTCACGGTTCCTCATCCTTTGGTCTCGAAATTCATCGCCGCACGTCGCCATTGGAGATGAGAACGCTGGCCGATTGGGTTGTGCGTCAACAAATGCTCACCAAATCGGGAGTTGCCCAAGTATTCGTAATGGGTGGCGATCGGAAGCAGTTTCAAGTACTCGCTGATCCGAACCTGATGTTAAAGTACGATATCACGATTCATCAGATTGAAGAGGCATTAGCGAAAAGCAACGCCAACTCGACTGGTGGGTATCTCGACCAGCAAGGCCCCAATGAATATCTGGTACGGGCTTTGGGACGAATCGAATCCATCGATCAACTCCAGCGTGTCGTCGTCGATTATCGCGATGGAAAATCGATCACGTTGCGCCAAGTTGCCAGGATCGTCGAAGGTGCTCAAATCAAACGAGGCGATAGTGCCGTTTATGTGAGGCAGAATCCGAATGACGAAAGCGGATCGTCAAACAAGGCAGAACATTCGCCGCCCGACGCTCAGTTCTCCGAGCAAGAGAGTCAGGCTTCAGCCGCGCAATCGAACTTTCGAGGTGGTCCCGGCATTATCGTCACCGTTAGCAAACAACCAAACGCCGACACACGCGAGGTCACATCGGCAATCGAGGCTCTTGTTTCGGAACTCAATGATAGACTTCCAGACGACATCCATCTGGATACCAGTATCTACAAGCAAAAAGAGTTTATCGATCACGCGATCAACAATGTAATTGAAGCCCTGCGCGATGGCGGAATTTTGGTGGTCATTATTCTGTTTCTATTCCTACTCAATTTCCGCACCACGTTTATCACGCTGACGGCTATTCCGCTGTCAATCGTCATGACGGCTTTGGTTTTTTGGATCTTTGGTTTATCGATCAACACCATGACACTCGGCGGTTTGGCGGTGGCGATTGGTGAATTGGTCGATGACGCGATCGTTGACGTAGAAAATATCTTCAGGCGGCTGAAGGAAAATCGTGCCGCTGGGAATCCCAAACCTTCGTTGCTGGTTGTCTTTCAGGCCAGCGTCGAAATCCGCAACTCGATTGTCTTCGGCACCATGATCGTCATTCTGGTTTTCATTCCGTTGTTCGCTCTCAGTGGAATGGAAGGCCGCTTGTTTGCTCCTCTGGGAATCGCCTACATCGTTTCCATTCTGTCTTCGCTGTTTGTTTCATTAACGCTTACGCCCGTGCTTTCGTATTGGCTGTTGGACAAAAAACTGAAGTCAGGCGAAGTCGAACACGACGAGCAAGATTCTTACTTCCTGCGTTTTCTCAAATGGATCGCGGAGAATTCCATTCGAACCAGTTTAAAACTCTCGTACCCGATTCTGATTGCAGCGACAGTGCTTGTCGCGATTGCTGGAATCGCGCTTTATCACATCGAGCGTGACTTTCTGCCGCCTTTCAACGAGGGAGCAGCTCAGATCAACGTGCTCATGCCAGCGGGAACTTCGCTCGCGAAATCGACCGAGATTGCACAGATCGCCAGCGCTCGCATCCGTGAGGTTCCTGAAATCCGCACACTCGCCCGCAAGACCGGCCGTGCCGAACTGGATGAGCATGCCGAGGGCGTTAACGTCACCGAGTTTTTTGCGTCGATGGATGAATCAGAGCGCTCGCGAGAAGTCATTCTCGAGGACATCCGCCAACGACTCGATGATATTCCCGGTATCGTACACAGTTCAGAACAACCACTCACCCACTTGATTTCGCACATGATCTCCGGAGTAAGAGCGCAAGTCGGTATCAAACTTTATGGTGAAGATTTAACAACGCTGCGTCGAACCGCCAAGCAGATTGAAACGATCATCAAGACGGTGGAAGGAGTTACCGATGCTCAAGTCGAGCAGCAAACAGAAATTCCTCAACTGCAGATCAAGGTCAATGGTGACGAACTTGAGCAGTATGGATTGCTCCGCGCTGACGTGACTGAGTTCGTCGAAACGGCGATGAACGGAAAAGTCGTTTCGGAAATTCTTGACGGTCAGCGAAAGTTTGATCTGGTGTTGCGGCTCGATGAACAATCGCGAGAAGATTTGAAAACGCTTGGACGTTTGCAATTGAATCTGCCAGACGGTGGATCGATCAAGCTGGAAGACATTGCCACGATCCGCGAAGGCTCCGGCCCGAATCAAGTCAAAAGAGAGAAAGTTAGTCGCGTGATCGTTGTGCAGTGCAACGTGAGCGGGCGCGGTCTGGTGGATGTGGTGGAAGAAATCAAAATCAAACTCGCTCCCATTCAAGCCGAACTTTCACCTGGCTACGTGCTCGAATACGGTGGTCAATTCGAAAGCCAACAAAGTGCCTCGCGCGTGATCGCGATTTTGTTTGGAGTCTCGTTGATCGGCATGTTCATGGTGTTATACATGATGTTCAAGAGTTCCAATCTGGCGCTGCAAGTCATGGTCGCACTGCCGATGGCTTTCATCGGAAGCGTTGCGGCGTTACGAATCACGGATCAAACGTTGACGATTGCGGCCATGGTCGGTTTCATTTCGTTGTGCGGAATCGCTTCTCGAAATGGAATTTTGCTGATTAATCATTATCTTCATCTAGTCAAATATGAAGGCGAAACTTGGTCGGCAGACATGATTGCCCGGGCAGGAAAAGAACGTCTGGCACCCGTGCTGATGACTTGCTTAACGACGGGCATTGGTTTAGTTCCTTTGGCCATGTCGGCTGGCGAAACCGGAAAAGAAATATTGTATCCCGTCGCGACGGTCATCATTGGGGGCTTGATCACCAGCACCACGCTGGAGTTTCTCGTTCGCCCCGCGCTGTTTTGGCAGTTCGGGATCGGATCAGCAAAACGGGTTGTCGAACAGGCCGCAACCGAAATCAATTTAATTGAAGAATCAGAAAAAAATCTGTAACCGTTCACGGTGATATTGAAAAATGTCGTCTATCGACATGGTTCGTAGCCGAAGTCGTGAGACTTCGGTTTTACCTGTTTGTAGAATTTCCGAACTCTCACGAGTCCGGCTACAATCCGTGAATGGTTACAAAAATCTTAATCCTCTCAATCCTCTAACCCCGGAAACACCATGAAAACTTTTGCAATTACGTTTACTTTCTTCGCTTTGTCGCTGTTTGCGATTGGATGCGAAAATACGAGCAGTTCGAAACCTGGCACAGAAAAAACCGCCGGTTCTGACGACGGCCACGATCATGGAGCCGAAGGTCATGACGGCCATGACCATGCCGCCCACGATCATTCCACGAAATATGGGGGCCAGTTAATCGAACTGGGGCGTAATCACGAATACCACGCCGAATTGGTTGACGATCACAAAACAGAAACGATCACGGTCCACATGATGGACAACCACATGGAACCGCTGGTGGTCAAACAGCCTTCGATCAGTCTTGTGCTGACGGTCGGCGAACAGACAACGACTTTTGAATTGCCTGGCGCAAACCCCGAAGGATCAACGGAATTTAGTTCCAGCGATGAAACCATGATGAGTATGATCGATGCCAAAGCAGTGAAAGGTAAATTGCGAGTCACGATCGATGGCAAACCTTTTACTGGCACGTTTGATCATCACGACCATGAACATTAAAGTTGTTCGTGATCGTTTTCAGAAGCCGCCTAAATTTTCATTCGACCCGATGATCAATCAGCGCGACGAATTAGCTCATCGGGTAATTTGAATTGCTTTCCCTGGAGTCTTTCCTCGAGTAGCACGATCATTTTTTCGACGACATCGGGGCAACGACTGCTCACGTCGTTGACCTCGTAGCGGTCATCGGGTTTAGCGAATAATTGAGCGCCGCCCATTTTTGAGCGAAGCAATTTCCAAGCGTGGGTCTGAAGTGATTCGTGCTCCTCGC
>JBGSKR010000178.1:0-2331 GCA_041741135.1 Mariniblastus sp. | reverse complement strand
TATAACGAAGGCGTCCGGCAGCGGTTTCTCGATCGCTCAAAAATCGTCCGCTCGATCCGCGAGACTTTGCACGGACAGGGTTTTGTGGAAATCGAAGGACCGACGCTGCACACGATCGCCGGTGGTGCGGCCGCGAGACCTTTTGAAACTCATCACAACACACTGGACATGCCGCTGGTGATGCGAATCGCGCTCGAGCTGCATCTTAAGCGACTGATGGTCGGCGGGATGGAACGAGTTTTTGAACTCGGACGTGTTTATCGCAACGAAGGCATCAGCCCTAAACACAATCCCGAGTTTACGATGCTCGAGGTTTATCAAGCTTACGGCAACTACGAATCGATGATGGATTTGACGGAATCGATTATCACGGAAGCACTTGCCGCGATCGGTTCGGAGACGTTAGTTCCATTCGGCGATGGCCAGATTGATTTCCGTTCACCTTTTGCCAGACGGCCTTACAACGAATTGTTCCATGAAGCGACCGGCGTTGATCCTGCCGATGCGGGGGCGATTGCGAAGTACGCGACCAGTCTGGGACTGGACATCGCTGGCAAGCACCCCGACGTGATCAAGAGCGAAGTCTTCGAAGAAAAAGTTGAGGACGCGTTGGTCGGACCAGTCTTCGTGACCGACTACCCTGCTAGCATTTGCCCACTGACAAAACGTAAGCGAGACAATCCGGAATTGGCCGAACGGTTCGAGTTGTTCATTAACGGCATGGAGCTGGCGAATGCTTATACCGAGCTAAATGACCCAGATTTGCAAGAACGTTTGTTTCAAACGCAACTTGAGGGTATGCCGGATGAAGATTCGATGGCGAAAATGGACCACGATTTCGTCCGAGCATTGCGAAACGGAATGCCGCCTGCAGGAGGATTAGGAATTGGTATTGATCGATTGGTCATGCTTCTGACAAACTCTGTATCGATTCGGGATATTATTTTGTTCCCGTTGTTGCGAGCGGAGAATTAGTTTTGTAGCAGAAGTCGTGAGACTTCTACCGGCATTGATACATTTAAACGTTTACAAGTTTTTCAACCACCGAACTTTCACGAGTGTGGCTACGATAACATCCGAACTCTCACGAGTCCGGCTACGATTCACCAGCCAAGGATTGGCGATGTACAAACTGTTATTGTCGTGGCGTTACCTGAAGACGCGTTTTATCGCGCTCGCTTCGATCATCAGCGTGACGTTGGGTGTGGCGACGTTGATTGTCGTGAACAGCGTTATGTCTGGCTTTGTCGAGCAAATGAAATCTCGACTGCACGGAATTCTTTCCGATGTCGAAATCGCGGCTCCATTGCTCGGTGAGATTCATCAGCCTCAAGAGCATTTGCGAATCGTCAAGGAGCTGATCGGCGACGATCTCGCCGCAGCGACTTGTGTGGTTCGCAATCCGGCTTTGTTGACTTTCAAATTTCACGGTCGCCCGTGGACGCAACAAGTCATGGTGCTCGGGATCGACGACGATACGTTCGGTCAAGTTACCGACTTTCGTCCCTATCTGACCAACACCATCAAAAAGAATTCGACATTCTCGTTCGAACTGGAAGAAGAGGGATACGAGGACACTTTTGACAACGCCGGTTGGCCGTATCGTCGCGAGGTCGTTGAGGAAAAACGCAAGCTGGATAAGTTGCTCAGCGAACATCGATCGATGTACGAGGTCGCGGCTGCTGAATACTTGGACGAGAACCCACTTCCTCCCACGACGGCAAGTCCTGCTGAATCCGAACTTGAAACGCCCGCAACTGCGAAACAACTGACAACTAATCCGACTTCCAGTGCTACCAGCACACCAAAAAACTTCACACCGCTACCGCTCGCGCCGCCGGACATCAATCAAGTCCACGCTCGTCTCGCCGAAAATGAGGAGGCCAAACCTGACCCAAACCAAAATCAACGTGATCTCCAAAACGCTACCGAAAGTGAACTAGCCCATTTTTCGCCCTTTGATCCGCACTCGGCACAGCGACCGCAAATCGCTCCCGAAGAAATGTTCGATGCTTTGAAAGATCAACACGTCGGGATCATTCTCGGTGCCGCGATTTCACTTCGCAAGTTTGCTCAAGAAGACGGCACGATCAGCGAATTGTACATGGTTCGTCCCGGCGACGACGTGCAAGTCATGTTCCCAACGGTCGGTGAGAACGCTCAACCCGTTAGCGAAAACTGCACAATCGTGGATTTCTATTCGTCGAACATGCACGAGTACGATTCCAGTTTCGTGTTCATGCCGCTCAGCCAATTGCAAAAGGTTCGCGGGATGGTCGATCCGTTGACTGGTGAGGCTTCGGTTTCCACGATTCAAATTAAACTCAAAGA
>JBGSKR010000177.1:0-5192 GCA_041741135.1 Mariniblastus sp. | reverse complement strand
TGACGTATACAGACTTCAGTCGCCAGCTTGACCCGCACCCCAAAGACGATGTGCGATACACACCGACTTTGGAGGAAAAACTCGCGCGCACCGAATCGCTCACAATCGACCAGATCAAAGAGTTGTATGAAAACTACCTCGGTGGACAGCATGGCGAAGTCGTCGTGATCGGGGACTTCGATCCGGAACCAGTATTGGCCGAGTTAAACAAGATGTTTTCGAATTGGACGGCGAAGAAGGCTTACGCTCGCATCGAAGAACCTGCGAATCCAAAGGCTGCGAGTGGTCGAGTCACCATCGAGACGCCGGACAAAGCCAACGCCGTTTACATCGCTGGACTGGCGCTGCCAGTGAGTGATGGTCATCCAGATTACGAAGCGATGTTGATTGGAAATTACATTATGGGTGGTGGGCCGTTGTCGTCGCGAATTTCAGATCGCGTCCGCAAACAGGACGGACTTTCGTACACGGCTATGACTCAGTTCCAAGCCGACTCGCAGAACGAACGCGGCTTGTACATGACGTTCTGTATTTCGAATCCGGCGAACACAGAGAAAGTCGTTTCGACCGTGGCTGAAGTTAACGAAAAGGTGCTGGCGGACGGCGTTACCGAGGATGAGTTGAGCAAAGCGAAGGAAAGCTACTTGACCAACCGTCAAGGCAAACGCGCGAAAGATGAAAGTCTCGCGGAAACGTTGTTGAAGAATTTAAAAACCGAACGCACGATGAAGTTCCATGCCGAGGGTGATCGAAAGATCGAGTCATTGACTAAAGAGTCGGTCGATGCGGCGCTAAAGCAATTGATTCAGCCCGAAAAAATGACGATCATCACCGCCGGCGATTTTGCGGGTGCGAAAGAGGATGATTCGAAGTAAGGCAACAGCAGAAATTTAAAATACCGTAAAATGGTCTTTTCATTGTTCATTGCTGCGAATGCTAACACGTATTCCTACGGCTCGCGACCTCGTTGTTGTACACATCCTTTTTGGTTGTGATCTCAAAGCCCCGGTAGGGGCGATAGCAATTAGCCCATGGCTTTAGCCTATTCTATCGACACGGAAAACGCTGTCACAAAAAAAACAAATCTGGCTCCCCTTCGCCCCGAGAATTCGGACGATGACGCAAATTTGGCTGATTAAGTTTTCTCCGAATTCGCGGGGAGAAGGGGCTGGGGGATGAGCGACGGGCTTAAATTTTTTACTTCGGTGTTATTCTACGAAAAAAAGGTTTTATTCACGATTCGTCAATTCGGAAACGACTTCGTCGTCGGTCACCCCATCACACCCAAAGCCCAGTCGGGGCGATACCAGTTCAGCAATGATTGCTGTCGCCCCTCGCTGGGGCTTTATGTTTTTTGTTTTTGTTTTCGTTTTCCCACGGCTCACGCCTTGAGCTATTTGCTGCCGCCACTCCCGTGGCTAACCTGCCAAACCGCCGTGGGCGGTAGATAATTAGCAGGCAATTGTCCTGGGTTGCTTTACTCCCCTCCAATCCCACTTAGCGCAAATTTGGGGCGATACGCCTGCGAGATTTTATTGGAAAAATTTTATAATTTTTTTGATTTTTTCGTACTCTCAAATCTTCCTAAAAAACATAGGTTTTTTACGGGAAACCTCCAAAATATCGACGTTTTTTGATAGTTGACCAAGGCTAAAAAAAAGATATCTTGGTGGCCTGTGGGACGCAGTGGGAGCGAATGGGAAAATTTGGTAATAAGGCTTCTTTTATAAACTTGCCCAGTTTGACTATCCTGCCAGCGTGTCGTTGACTTCCGAAAATACGGACTTTAGGCTTGAGCAGGTAATCGCGTGGTCTTCACCGGTACTTATCAACGATCACTCGACGGCAAATTCAGAGTTTTGCTGCCCAAGCGATTGCGCGACGAGGTCGGAGAAACTGAGACGTTGTATTTGACCCCCGGAACCGACCAATGTCTCGAACTTCATACGCAGCAGTCTCTGAACGAATTGGCGTCGCGAGTGAATCAATCGACGGCGGGTTCACGTAACTTGAAATCGTTTGCCCGGCTGTTTTACGCTCAAGCCGAACAGTGCGACGTGGACGGTCAAGGTCGATTGCGGATTCCGAAAGAGCTCGCCGATTTTGCGAAAATGACCAAAGAGATCGTGATCGTTGGTGTGGGATTTAATTTTGAGATTTGGGATCAGCACCAATGGACCCGCTACTTGACTGCCAATGAAGCTGGCTTTGACGAGATTGTGCAGGCGACATTTGACGGGAATGCGATGTTTCAACCGATCAATTCGAAGACTAACGAGGAACGGAATTCAAGTTTTGATTCAAGTTTGGATTCTCCCCAAGTGGACGAATCCTTTGAAGAAAATCAAGCACCACGTCCGCGTTAAAGGGTAGTAAGAGTAAAAGCAGATTTTGACGGCCATCATCAACCATCAAAAACACCAACACAATTGGAAACGTCCTCCGTTTGCCTAAATCCGATCGACTGAATGTCAAATCTGGCCACAGGTTGACATTTGTTTGTCGGTGACTGGTTCAGGATGAACAAGTTGGCAAGCAGAAGTGCCTTGTAATGAGGCTCAAACAGGCGGCTTCGTATAGGATATACGAAGCCGCTTGCTTTTTTGGAATGGGCCTATTCGTTATAACTTCAGGCATCGATCAACGAATCCGCCAAACGAGTACCACATTGACTGTTCACATTCCTGTTCTTACCGATGAAATTCTTGATGGACTTAACCCCAGCGATGGTAGTCTGATCATTGACGGCACCCTCGGCGGAGGCGGGCATACGGCACGCTTGCTGGAACGAGTCGGAAGCGGCGGGAGAGTCATCGGTTTTGATCGCGACCCGCTCGCGGTCGAGGAAACCAGCAGCCGAATTTCCGATCCACGATTCACTGCAATCTGTGCAAACTACGCCGACATGCCGGAATATTTGGCCGAGCTGGGAATCGAGTCGGTCGATGGAATCTTATTGGATTTAGGATTGTCCAGCGATCAACTCGCCGACCGCGACCGGGGGTTCAGTTACCAATCGGATGGAGCGCTCGATCTGCGATTCAACCCGCTTGTTGGTGAAGCGGCATCGAGGTTGGTCAATCGCTTGAGCGAAAAACACCTCGCCGATTTGATCTACGAATATGGCGAAGAACGACTCAGCCGCCGCATTGCCAGAAAGATCGTCGCTATCCGGCAGCATGAAAAGATTGAGACGTCGGAACATTTGGCTCGCATTGTCCGCTCCTGCGTGCCGCGTTCGAAAAATCATCAGATCGATCCGGCGACGCGAACGTTTCAGGCACTGCGAATTGCCGTCAATGATGAGCTTAAATGGGTGCGTGTGGCGATGGAGCGTTTGCCGAAAATACTTCGTCCCGGCGGCCGGTTTGCGATCATTAGTTTTCATTCGCTGGAGGATCGAATTGTCAAACAAGCTTTAGTCGCCGACGAGACCATGCAAGTGCTAACCAAAAAGCCTTTGATCGCGGGGGAGGCAGAGCTATTGAGAAACAGCCGCAGCCGCAGCGCGAAACTGCGATTGGCGGAGAAAAAATCGTAGGTCATTGAGCCGTTCAAGGCGTAGGCCACGAAATGCCACAAAGAATTACGAAAACGGAGCATCGAATTATTTTTCTGAGATTCGTGTATTTTTGCAACTCAAAAATTTGTTACCGTTGACGGTCTAACGACGCGTGAAAGGCTGCGATGTTTTTCTGCCACGAATTCCACGAATCTTCACGAATCAAGTTTTGTATTGATTCGTGTAAATTAGTGAGATTCGTGGCGAAAATTTATCTCAACTTGCTACACTCCAGGTTTTCGTATCGATAGAAAATCGCATTGCCGTTGAAGTTTTCTTATATCGATTTCTTGGTCTTCAATTCTTACTCATGCCTAAATCCGAACTCACTGAAGCCGAATACTTGAATCAGATTCTGTGTGGTGACGCATTGGAGACTGTCACTCGATTGCCAGATGATTGCGTCGACACCGTCGTTACCAGTCCTCCTTATTTTCAGCAACGCGACTACGATTCGAAATTGCAGATCGGTCAGGAAAGCAGCCCTGCCGATTACGTTGATCGATTGGCAGCTCTTTTTTTAGAACTAAAGCGTGTCGTGAAGCCCACGGGATCGGTCTGGCTGGTCATCGGCGACAAATACCTCAAAGGCGAATTGCTTGGTATTCCGTGGCTAGTTTGTTTTGGTCTGAAAAATGTCGGCTGGCAATTGCGAAGTGATTGCATCTGGCACAAACCTAATGCGATGCCATCGAGTTCGAAATCCCGTCCCACGACGGATCACGAGTACATTTTCTTTTTTAGCAATTCGAAAAACTACTTTTATGACGCCGACGCGATCCGCGAGCCGCATGTGACGTTTTCCGAAAATTCAAAAATGAAAGGCGGCCGCAATCATTTCGGAAAGCGTGGCGGCACACCCGAGTCGGGAAAAAATAGTGGTGACAACAATCTTCACGACGGGCGTTGGGATCAAGCGTTTCACCCCAACGGACGCAACAAGCGAACCGTGTGGTCGATTCCGCTTTCCAAATTTCGCGAGGCACATTTTGCCGTTTACCCGCAAGCGCTGGTGGAGACGTGCATTCTTGCAAGTTGCCCGCCTGCAGGATTAGTGCTCGATCCGTTTTCGGGAGCAGGCACAACGGCCGTAACCGCAAGACAACTGAACCGAAATTTCTTAGGCATCGATTGCAATCCCGACTATTGCGAAATCGCTCGGAGGCGATTGCGAACCGATAAGGCTTCACAGCGATATTTGCCCGATCACCAATGAGTTGGGAACAATGCCGTAAAGTCTCTAAAAAGTCGTGACATCAACATGACTTGCGTTGATTGACAAATATATCAACAACAGTTAGGATTGTAGCGATGGCCAACGTTACGCTAACACCGAATGCGGCTGAACAATTAGAAACGCTAAACAATCCAATCCATGGTCGAATGCTCAAGTTATTTGAGCGTTTGGAGCATTGGCCCGATGTGAGTGGAGCTGAGCCGCTTTCCGGAAATTTGGCTGGACTTTTTCGATTGCGGACAGGTGACTACCGCGTCCAATTTTACGTTGAAGGGGAGAATGTCGTTGTGGAAAAGATTGGACACCGAGACAATTTTTATGGGGAGTGAACACATGGCTACACAGCAAACGATCATGGTGGACGGAAAGCCTTACGTGCTTTTGCCTCGCGAC
>JBGSKR010000176.1:0-1687 GCA_041741135.1 Mariniblastus sp. | reverse complement strand
GGTGTTTTTGCGAGTGGTGAGCCGCTAAACGATCCGTTGTGCACCAGTCTACTTAAACAGGCACATGTCTATTTCCGAGATTTATGAAAACTGGTTTCCCAATCACAACAGTGATCTTAAGAACCGGGCACAACATCGATTCATGAACAAACTGCACTGACACTACTTTACCTCGATCGTCACCACACCTTCCATCCAGTTACTAGATTTGCCCTTTGCCCGTGCACGAATTTCGTAAGTGCCTGGTTTGGAAGCACGAAAAACTCCCGGCTGAACTTTTACCACTTCCGGAGGCACAATCCATTCGCAGACATTGTTGAGTTCCCGCGGATTATGAACATCGTCGGAGAAAACTCCCATGAACTCGACGAAAACTGTTTCATTCGCGTGGACTTTTCTGACGGCTTCAGGCCAAATGGTCGTTGCCACGAGATCGTGTTGCACGAGATCTTTCGCGACAGCTTCTCTGCCAATGAGCTTCAAATACCAAGCGATATTTTTGCTTGCAATATAGTCTTCTACTCCCTTGCGATAATCGTCGGTGATGTCCTTTTTAATAACGTTGGACTGCACGGTCGTCGCGATTGAAACATGAGTGACGCCGCCGCCTAAGGCTTTCAATCCTGGATGATCGCCGGGTGCTCCATACCATCCGTCGTTGGCAAATTGGTATTGACCTTGAGAGCCCAAGACAACGTTCGGCATACCGACATTTTCCCTTTCGTCCAACGCAAGAGTGCCTAGCTGAGAGGCTGAAGCTGACAGCGCCATCTGCTGCAAAAATTTCTTCCAATACGGATCAGAGGAATGCCGCGCCTGGAGTTGAACATTAGATTGCCAAGTATGGTCAATTCGAACGACACTGTTCTCTTCAAAAGCAACTAACTTGATATCGGGTATCGACAGCGTCAACACTCCCGTTTGCCAGTCGACGTTTCCTTGCAGTGTAAATTGCATTTTCCACTCATACGACGGATAGCTTTCTCGAAAAATAGAACTGAATAGGCGAGCTGGTGCGAGATAGTCGCAGCGACCGCTGCATTGTCCGTTCGGTTCGAAAGTAATCGATATCGGGACAGGCTGCAAAGGCGCGTAAACCTCACCATTGGGCCAAGGCGGAACGGGAATCAGACTGACGCACCATAAATGCGCCCGATAAGTTCCATCCAAGGGAGTCAACAATGGGTTTTGAGCTGCGGGAGGGTCACTAGGATTCCCAGCAGTTTGCGGATCAGGTTGGGGCGGGTCTTTCGCATCGTTTTTCGTACCGCGATGCGGGGATTTCACCGTCACAACGTGATAAACGGATTTTGACACTCCATTGGCATCGGTCACCGTAAAGTCGATGCGATGGGGAAAGCCGGGTTTACTGAAGGCCTGTGGAAAACTGCGTGTGCCGGGTTCATTGAGGACGATTGTCTTCGAGTTCGGTTCCGTCGTGATCATTGTTAACTTGAACGGTGGCTTTCCATTGCTAACCCTAACGTCAACAACAAAGAAGTCATCGATTTCGACAACGTCGGGCGGTTCAGACTGCGAATAGTCGATTTTCAGTTTCAAATTATATTGCGATTCAACCGGATAATTGTTAGACGCTGGCTTTGTCGCATTCTCTACTTTGGGCGTTTCAGGTTTCGGCGGCTCGATGGGTGGAGGAGGCAATGGCGGCTTGTTTTTGGCATCAAGC
>JBGSKR010000175.1:0-3596 GCA_041741135.1 Mariniblastus sp. | reverse complement strand
TTACGCCTTATGAGCAGCAGACCTTTAAATGGTATGCCGCACGGAGCGAGGTCGTCAGTTGGAAAGACGTCCCTCAAGACGCACCGGCGCTCCTGTCCTGGAACCGAAGAGTCGATCAGTTGTTATGGCCACAAAAGCGTTTTGATAGCGGTCTCATGGTTTACTCCGACGCTCAGTTGCGTGCGATTGGCAAGCAATACACCGCCGAGTTTTTGCTGATGCCACAATGGCAAGTCGATCTTGCGACCGAGAAGACAAGGCTAAAGCAGGTTTACCCCGAGAATCCCCAAGACCGAGCGACCTACGTCATTTTTTCGTTAGAGTGATTCGTCAAGAGGCCTGCCTTCTTGAAATAACGAGTCGATTTAAGGCCAGTCATCGCGGTTGCCGAATTTTTAACTCTGACTCGAAAAAATCAAAATTTTGGGTTTGCACCATTTCCGTTTGACTTGGCAACTTTCGATTCTTTACCGCCATCGCGGGGCTTCACCAACCCAGCGTCCACCAATTGTTTCACCAACGTTTCCATCGAACTAAAGCTCCGGAGAAATCCGTCTGGTGGCATCACAATACGCTGCGTCGTTTCCAAGTGTGGCTTGTTATCTGGATCACTCTGCGATCCAACAAGAGTCACCAAGTCAATCCGCACCATGCCCCCGGACAAAGTGATTTCTCCCATACTATCTGCAAAAATGACCTGTGATTGGCTCATCTTGTGTTCCTGACAAAAAAATGGTTGGAAATGGTTGGTAAAGGCAATTGTTTGCTAGCTCAAAATGCCAGCAAGATTAAGTTTCAAAGCCAAACTAATTGGAAGACCCTATTCTGATCTATTTGACCGAAATGAATCAATAGCAAGCTAAAAAAGAACGCATCGACACGATTCTAGAATTCCGCTAAATATCGCCACTTCGCGGAAAAACAGATCGATACTTCATTGGATGCTCACCCTAAATTCGCATTCGAGAATTTAAATTCGAAAAATTGTGGAATGAAATTGCAACTTGGCAATTCAGTGGGTTGTGATCGATTCCGAATCAATCGCTAACTGAAAATTGAATTATGAAACTTTGGCAACGACTGCAAGGCTGTGTCAGTGGGATCGATTCCCCCGGACAACTCGCTGCTGGACTAACGTTTGGAATGATGATTGGCTTCATTCCCAAAGATTCACTCATTGTCTATTCTCTGTTGGGGGTACTGCTCGTGATTCGCGCAAACTTGATCGCGGCGTCGATCGCCGGATTAGTGAGTGCGGGACTGGCAGGTCTGCTGACACCAGTCTTTCATACGGTGGGATTGTATCTGCTGGAATCAAATACACTTAAGCCTCTCTGGCAACAGATCTCCGAACTGCCACTGGTGGGTTGGACACGCTTTAATAACTCGTTGGTGATGGGATCGTTTGTGATCGGCTTGTTCAGTGCAGTTCCCGTATTTCATGTCAGCAAGAGATGGTTCGCCGCTTACGGTTCCGCTAGCTATCGAAGATTCAGAAACTCAAGCCTGATTTGCATGGTCGTTGGTGTTTCAAAGCAAGTCACATCGACTCAGACGGTTTTTCCAGAAGTCGAAACAGCGGCAGTTTATCAACCAACCACACGCCAACCCAAACTGAGGGAAGGTTAGTATGAACATGAGTCGCTGGATTTACTTGATTCCTCGCGCTGTCATTGCAGGACTGATCTTGCTTTCAATTTGGATGGGAAGAGATCCCATCATTCGTAGTGTACTCGTACATCAAACCCAAGCTGTGACTGGTGCCAAGGCCGATTTTGGCCAGGTTCGATCTGCGTTGCCCAGTGGAAAACTGTTCTTGAAGGATGTCCGCATTGCCGATCCACGGGAACCGATGAAGAACTTGCTCCAAGCCGACATGGCGTACGTGCAACTAAAACTCGAACCACTCCTGTGGCGGCGTTTTGTGATTGAAAGTGGCCAGGCCAATCAATTGATGTTCGGTGCTCCCAGAACCGAATCTGGCGCATTACCCGGGGAACATGTTTTTAACCAGGCTGAACTGCCCCCCGAAAGAAAGCGCGACTTCAAATCAGAACTGTCGAGCATCGGCCAAGCATGGCTTGACCAATTGCAACCCATCGAGACCACCGCCCACATCGACTCGCTAAAAGTTCCTCAACTGCTCGCATCAGTAGATAAACTGTCGATTGCTCAACTCACTGCACAACTTGCTTCCTACAGAGCCATGATCGCAAAACTCGAACCACGACTCGAAGCAGTTCGCAAATCGCTATCGATAGAACACCAAAACCCTTTGCGTGATCCAAAGCGTTACGCAGCTTCGGCGGAAGAACTCGCCGCCGTCAGCAAGCAGTCGGTCGACCTGCAAAACGCAATATTGGATTTGCAAAGAACTGTCGTTCAAGAGAAAGAAAAATGGATTTTGGCAGGCCAACATGATGTGCAACAACTCGATCAATTAACTGGAACGATTCCCTTTGATGCGGAATCGGCAAACGAACTTCTGTTGCATCAAGCCGAAGGTGAACTGGTAGATGAAGCGCTGCGTTGGTTTCGCTGGTTTCGATCATCGATCCCCGACCCAGAGAAATTTAAAACGCACCAAGGCAGCGGTATCGATCTGGCGTTTGGCGGCGCAACCCAACCTCCCAATCTTTTGATCGAATCACTCGACATCGAAGGGGAAGGGCGATTCGCAGGGAATCACATGAAGTTTGCTGGCACGGTTTTTGATTTGGCTTCCGAACCCCGCCAGCATCCCAACCCAATCACCATCGAATTACGAGCTCAAGGCAAACAGCACGTCAACATCAATTGCCAACTCGATCGCCGTGGTGACAACGCAATCGACACACTCAAAATTCAATGCCCGAACTTGCCATGGAATGCCGGGGCTCTCGGTGAACCCAATAGCCTGCTGATTTCAAACGGTCCAGCCAGTCAATTGAATGCCGAAATGGATGTGCGGATCGAGGGAGAACAACTGACGGGCACCATGACGTTCCGTCACTCGAACGTGGCACTTCATGTCGATCGCTTAAGTGATCTTGTCGGCGGTGCCGCAACTGCGCTACGGATAAACCAGAACATTTCAGCCATCAACCGTTTTGAAACTACGGTTCATCTCACGGGAACTCTTGACGATTGTCAGTATCGATTCGAAAGCGATCTCGGCAAACAACTCGCTGCAGCCGTAAAATCAACCACCGTTTCACAAACCAACCAAATTGCCAAACGAAGGGCGCAAGAAATCGAGAAAGTTACCAAGGAAAGAATCAGCAAGCTTGAAACGGACGTGAACCAAGTGATCGAAGAGCTTCAAACAAAGCTCAACCAGAACATTCACCGAACCGCCGAGCTGAAATCATTGATTGAAACGCCCGACAATCAAAGCTGGCCCAGAATCAGATGATCTACGACGTCAATGTGATCGACTAAGGTTTGCACGCCGGCAACTTGAGAGCTGGTTGCGATAGCAACCTGTTTCTCATAGTAACTGGAAACCGTTCCGGTTAATGTGACGGATCCATGATCAACCTCAACATTCAGTTTGAGAAACGCCGGAAAATTTCGATGACGAAGGAAACGTTGTACCTGCTGACAGATAGCTTCGT
>JBGSKR010000174.1:0-2705 GCA_041741135.1 Mariniblastus sp. | reverse complement strand
ATAATTCAATGAAAGCATCGGATAGAGCATGTTTGCAACTCCCAACACGAATGGATTCGAGAGGAAGACGATACTCAAATATCCCGCATATAACCCCGTCGCCTCTTTGCTTAAATAGATTGCAATAATCCACTGCATGACGTTCCAGCTCATCTGGTTCGATACCTGTGTAACAAATACCCAGCGACCGAACTCCCAGTTCTGTTGAAAAGAATGCCGCAGATTCATTCTGTCGAACCCAATTTTTCGCGAAATTATAGGCATCCACAACAACAGGACAAGTCCACTTGCGAAACCAACGCAGACGTGTGCTGAAACGGAGTCCAGTAGGTTGCGTTCGAGGAGTTCATACATCGCTCCAAGTTGAAGAACGGAGCACATGCCATCAATAGTTAAAACCGATTTATAGTGTTGGTGAGCAAAACAGTACCTGCGCGCATATTCACGCATCAAGCTGAAAATGACAAAGATCGCCAGTACATACATGACGCGCGCCAGAACCTCGTCACCAGTAATCGATGAATGTACGCCAATCGCAATAAATGCGATTGCACCAAACACGCTAATCAACAGTACCAAGACAATTGACGAACCGGTGTATTGCTTAAGTTGCTGTTCGGACAAGCCTTGTGAGAAAACATTGAAAGGTGCAGACACGAAGGCTTGGTGTAGAAGGTCGATTAAAATAAAAACCGAGAACCCCAGCGCATACCGTCCTAACTGGTCCGCCCCGCAATATCTGGCCAGCATCCAGGTCGATGCAAATCGAGTTCCGCTGACCAAAAACTGATCACCCAGTGCCAGCAACGTTCGGATGGCCTGCTGTTGGCTGCCAAGTTGTCGTAGTTGTGCGATCATCATTCTTTGTCAAGATCGCCACATTTTCTATCGCTTCCGCTAAAAACGACAACCAACGATTCACGCTCAGGCGATTGACTCTCTACAAATAGACAAAGGGCGTGAATAAACAAGATAAGTCCCGTCGTTTCTAACATTTCTTCGATGGCGTACGAAGAAATGTAATGGACCGTGTCAAAGCCATGCTGTTCATGAAAATAGCCACCAGGTATTTCCATCAGAATGGCACCGCAAAGAAAAACGACTCCGGCGATGATCATTCGCACAGCGATTGGACGATCCAAAGATCGCAAAAAGGGAATGTAAACCAATCCTATCACGAGCGCGATAAACGCCCCCGGAATGATCCACGCAATCGCCAATACTCCGCTCGTGTTAAATAGTTCACGCATTAGTCGGTCCATGAGTTCATGAATCATGATCGACTCATCAACCGATGCCAACAAAAAAATTGCGGACAGTCCCAGCCATCTTATGTCTGTCGAACTGCCAAGTGATCGCGCGATGACAAACGAGGCTAAGGAAACAAGAAGGTGCAATGACGACGAGAACCATTGCAAGAGGCTGGGTTCAACAACGAGGTCGAAGCGGCGAAGTATTGCATCTCGAGGGTCATCAAGGTTAATGATAAATTGGTGGCGGAAAACATGCGCCAGCCCCCCCACGACAACAATTAATGCAGCAATCGTTAGTAGTGCGATCGCAATTTTGTTGGGTGAAATGTGAAGCCTGAGTGGCGCTCTTTGACGGTCTTTATTCATTCTGCAACCAGAAGAGATTGTGTTTCACGAGTGGGGTATTTCGGTGCACCGAGCCAAGTAAACGGTAAATGCTGTTCAGCGTCTGAAGGATCAAAATTTGGCACCCGTCTTAAATGCAATCAAACTCGGTAACGATATTTAAATCGGCGACTTGCTCCCGAATCTCTGCTTCATAGATGGGATTGGTCAAAATGATTAAGTCGGGTGGATGCTGTACCAGCCACTCTGGCGCAACGATAGGGTGGCCGGTTCCGGGTATGTATGAATGTTGACGTTTTGGATTAATGTCGACAATTGCGATGATGGCATTCGAAGCCGTGATCGCGTTCAGGAAACTGATCCCTTTGCCACCCGATCCCCACAGCACAACTGATTTGTTGTCCCGATTTGCTTGAGTCAGCCGACTATTCCAATAAACAAGTCGCTGTTGAAAACGATCAGAAAACTCACGGATGACTTCCGGAAGCGGTGGCGTGTTCGAGTCGAATCCAAGTGTTTGTGGAGTTGAAAGGTCAAACTCTGGATTGGTTTCCGCTTCAACAAAAAGATACAGATCTCCCTGATAGCAACAACCGGAATTGGTGACGAGAAATCCCGTTTCTCGAAACAGTTTCTCGAATGTAGCGAGGCTGAAGTAATTGCACTGCTCGTAGTGGATACTCCAAATTTCTCCGGAATCAATCGCGCGAAATCCATTAAAAACTTCAAAATAAATGCCTGGCGTTCGATCACCAATCATTCTGCGAAGCATGAGCAAAAAATCTCTCGGTGCCGGAATGTCTTCAAAAACCGACAGGCAGCAAATGAAGTCGTTAATCTCATCGGCATATTCCTCGTGGAAGAAATCACGAATGAATTTGACACTACCACGTTCAAGTTCGACAACGCCGGTTTCGGAAACTGTGGGATCAATTCCGACACCATGATTGCCACCGCGCCCACAGATCAACTTCAAGAACGCTCCGTCACCGCAGCCAATCTCAAGAATTTTTTTTCCGTGCAAGTCAAATTTATTCGTCAGACGTTCGACGACACTTCTCTGAAAATCCGCAAAAACTTTGGAGTGAGACAATGCGACCTCGTATC
>JBGSKR010000173.1:0-3452 GCA_041741135.1 Mariniblastus sp. | reverse complement strand
AACTTCCTTAAAGACCTGCGATCGAAACGAGCACGGCCCCGGCGATTCGATGTTTGTCAAATCGAAAAACCACTGAGGACATGCTGCCAATATTTTGTACACCTGTTTGTCAGTTTTCATGACTCCTCACCCGACTGATTCGCCAAACATTCGAGCACGATCTTGATTTTGTCGTATCCGATTTCTTCTTCCAGAA
The DNA here is from genome assembly GCA_041741135.1 of Mariniblastus sp. Taxonomy (GTDB): domain Bacteria; phylum Planctomycetota; class Planctomycetia; order Pirellulales; family Pirellulaceae; genus Mariniblastus. The sequence continues at coordinate 3,256 of JBGSKR010000173.1, read as the reverse complement.
AAACGTGAATCGGCTTCATTGCTTCCGCACCAACCGCATCGATAGCCATTTTCACTTTCGCAATCGTATCGAGATCAACCCAACGAGTGGCATCCGTAATTCGGTGGTAGCGAATGTATTCCGACAGATACCCCCCCGTAGTCGATTCCGCCCGCGCGAGTTTCGCAGCAACCTCGGAAATCGACAGTCCTTGATCAAAGAGCGGAAACGCGCCAAGCGCTGATTTCGACGGCCCCGCGCTGGTCGTTACGGGGCGAGCAAAGGCAGCAATCGGTTTCACGTCACCTGCCAATCCCGTCGCTTTGCATTGCTGGCTGATGATCGACAAAAACAAATTACCGAAATCTTCCAATTTCTGTTTTCCCACACCGCTAATGAGGTACATGGCATCGAGAGTGGATGGACGCCGCCGCGCCATGTCGCGGAGAGTATGGTCGCTGAACACAACATGCGTCGGCAAGTTCTGTTGTTGAGCAATTTCCGCACGACGCTTGACTAACATTTCAAACAACGGACGATCGACGCCTTCCCAGGAAATAACGTTTGCTTTGCTACTCGATGGTCCGCTCCTGAATTGATCGGTGATCGGCGAGGGCGTATTCTTTGTCAATCGAGGTTTCGCACCTCCCCGCAGCAATTGTTTACCCAAATAAGTGATCTTCAGCACATTGAATTCCCCCGATTTCTCCAAGAAGTTTTGCCCCACCAATTCTTCGATCCAATGTCGCACTGATTTCTTGTGTTCTGATTTCAGCAAACCATACGTGCTCAGTTTGTCGTGCCCGTTTTCCAAAATTCGTTGATCGGAAGAAGCTGTGAGAATTTGGGCGACATACTCCGCACCAAACCGTTGCTCGACACGATGAACACACGAAACAATTTTTTGTCCAAGCACAACCGAATCCTCAACCAAATCGGCTTGATTGCTACTCAAACAAATATCGCAAGCACCGCAATTGCTCACGGCAAGCGACTCGCCAAAATGAGCCGCCAAAGCAACATGACGGCACCGCTGACCATTGCAAAAATTTGCAACCGCGCTGATCGCCGCCAAAGCCGCATCCAATCCGACTCCGCTGGACGATTCCGTTACCAATCGCTTCCACGACACAATATCGCCCGCCGTATGAAACAACCAACAATCGGCATCCAAACCATCGCGACCGGCACGCCCCGATTCTTGTTGATAAGCCTCAAGTGATTTCGGCATCGCCGCATGAATCACGAAACGCACATTCGATTTGTCGATTCCCATTCCAAACGCAACGGTCGCCACCATGATCTTGCATTGTTCTTTAAGAAACGAATCTTGATTCTGTTTGCGTGTCTCAGCGGAAAGCCCCGCGTGATATGGCAAGCAAAAAAAACCAAGCGCATTCAGTGCCGCCGAAGTCGATTCCACATCTTTGCGGCTGATGCAATAAATAATTCCAGATTCCGATTTTCGTTCATTCAGCACTTCCAGAATTTGACCCATGCCAGGTTGCCGTCGCCGCATCTGATAGTTCAAATTCGGACGATCCATCGAACCGACCAACACATTCGCGTTCGTGAATCCAAGCTGGCGAATAATGTCGGCACGAACCGTCTCAGTCGCCGTCGCAGTATAAGCGTGAATCGAAACCTCGGGAAACCGCCGCTTCAACACCGACAACCCACGATATTCTGGCCGGAAATCATGCCCCCATTCACTAACGCAATGCGCCTCATCGATCGCAAACAGCGAAAGCTTCACCGTCGAAAGCAACTCCAACGTGCGATCCGTCAATAATCGCTCGGGAGCCAAATAAACAATCTTCAAACTCCCGTTGCGAATGTCCGCCAAGACCTCTCGTTCATGGCTGGGCGAAATCGAACTGTTCAAATACGCCGCGCGGATTCCACAAGCATTGAGCGCATCCACTTGATCCTTCATCAGCGAAATCAGCGGCGAAACCACCACTGCCAAACCATCGCGGCAAACGGCAGGCGCCTGAAAACATAACGACTTGCCGCCGCCGGTTGGAAACAGCACCAGCGAATCGCAATCGCTCATCACCGACTGCATCGCCTCAAGCTGAAGCGGACGAAACGACGAATATCCCCAAAACTTCTGCAACGCACTTGCTAACAAGGCCGCCGCCACCGATGTCCCTGTTCCGTCTAAATTAGCCGCCTTTGATCGCCCATTCGTTCCATTTGTCGCCAGTGGAGTTGCCGAATCAGCGGCGGAAGCAGACGATGAAGGCGAATCGCTTGATCGAGCAAGTCCAGTCGATGGAGGAGCAACAATTTGGTCTTTGGCAGAGATGATTTTAGAAGACATAGCGGTTTCCTTGAAAGAGAGCTTGGATCGCGTCATCGAATTGTTCAAATGTACAGTATCAGAAAAACGGGGACAAGCAGCCCTAATTTAGCACTGTTCGCCAACTCTCGCGTTATCAAAGTCAGTAATTTTCGGTGTCAAGTCAATACATTTGAATTTTGAATAGGTAAACATTCTTGGAAAACAGAACTACTTCACCGCGAATCCTGCTCACCGGCGCAACCGGATACGTTGGTGGGCGCTTACTTCCACTGCTGCTAAATGAGGGGCACGCCGTTCGCTGCTTGACTCGCCGGGCCTTCGGCCAAACAAATTTAGCATCACCGTTGGTCGAAATCGCAATCGGCAACGCGCTGGACATTGAATCGCTAAACTGTGCGCTTAGTGGCATCGAAACGGCCTACTACTTGATCCATTCGATGGGCGATAAGCAAGATTTCGAACAGACTGACCGTCGCGCTGCCGAAAACTTTGCGATTGCCTGCACTGCCCAAGGTGTCAAGCGAATCATCTACCTTGGCGGCCTCGGCGATCCATCCGATAAACTTTCCAAACACCTCCGCAGCCGACAAGAAATTGGCGACATTCTGCGATCGTCGGCTGCCACCGTCGTCGAATTTCAAGCCTCGATCATTATCGGATCGGGCAGTCTTTCGTTCGAGATGATTCGCGCCTTGGTCGAGCGACTGCCCGTGATGATCTGCCCCAAGTGGGTGCGGGTCCTCGCTCAACCGATTGCGATCGAGGACGTTCTCGAATATCTGGTTGAACCGCTAAAAACTCCGATTGGCCAATCAAAAATTTACGAGATCGGCGGGCCAGAACAAGTTTCTTACGGCGAGATCATGCAGCGGTACGCGAAACAGCGAGGACTTCGCCGCTTCATGATTCCGGTCCCATTCTTGACGCCTTATCTTTCAAGTCTCTGGCTGGGCTTCGTCACGCCGCTTT
>JBGSKR010000172.1:0-2941 GCA_041741135.1 Mariniblastus sp. | reverse complement strand
TCACCGGTCTCTTCTTCGATTTTCTGCGCCGGAAATTTGTCGGCAACATTGGTGGTTTGCGTCTGCGTGACTTGTCGGATCGCATCGATGAGTTGCTCGGCAGTCATGCGCTTGATGTGCGGCCCGGCAAACTGGTAATTTTCGCTATCGGGCTCTTTTTCCGAAGCGAGTGCTTGGGCACGATAAGCCTGCGATGTGGCGATCAATCGCAGCACCGATTTAAGGTCATAGCCTTTGTCGCTGAGGTGGATCGCGAGGTAGTCCAGTAGGTCTTCGCTCCAAGGTTTGGCTTGCATCGCATCGACGGGGTGAACGATGCCTCGACCCATCAGCCGATGCCAGAACCGGTTGGCGATGGTGCGTGTCAGCCGACCGTTGTCGGGGCTGGTCATCAGCGCACCAAGTTCTTTCAACCGCTCATTGCGCGGAGCATCGGCATTGATCTCGCCGAGTTCGGGAAAGAGCCAAGCGGGTTTAGCGAACTTGCCGGTCGGTTTATCACAACGGTTGATCTCAAGTGGCTTTTCGGCGTACACCGCCGCGAGACTGTAAGCCTCGTCGAGCGACCACTTATCAATGAAGCTGTCGTGACACGAAGCACATTTCACATTGATGCCGAGAAAAACTTGACCCACGTTTTGGGAAAACTGAATTTCGGTGGTCTGGCTGGAGTTCACGTCTCCCCGCCACTGAATGCCTTTGATGAAGCCTTCCGATTCTTTACTCGGCGCGAGCAGCTCACGCGTGAATTGGTCATAAGGTTTGTTCTCGAGCAGCGAACGATACAGCCAATTCGAAATCGAGCTTCGTCCGCCGGTAATGTATCCAGTACCGGTGTAGTCATTGCGCAGAAGATCGTTCCAGAACGTCAGCCAATGCCGCGCGTAGTCCAAATCGTTCGCCAGCAATTGATCAATGAGCGCGTCGTGTTTGGTGGGGCTGGTGTCTTTGACGAAGCGATCAAGGTCTACGGGATTCGGCAGCACGCCGAGCAAGTCTAACGAAGCGCGACGATAAAAAGCAGCGTCGCTAATCGGCGGTTGCGGCTTCGTCTCGTTGGCCGACAGATACGCATCAATGATCCGGTCGATTGGGTTGTCTCGGCCATCGACGATTGCGGGCAGTTCCGGGCGGCGCGGTTTGAGCGGAGGTTCGTAGAAGCTCTTCGCAAACGAGAATCCCTCTTCCCACTTCATGCCATCGTCGATCCATTTCTTGAGAGTGTCGATCTCAGCTTTGGTCGGACGCGGTTTGTTCTTGGGCGGCATTGCCGAATCAAGGTCAGCTTCTTCCATCAGCTCGATGGCATACGACCCCGCCGCATCGCCGGGCATGGCGGCTTCTTTGTCCAGCCACAGCGCAAGCGTGTTCATCGAGAACCCGCCCTCGGCCTTGTCCGCGCCGTGACATTCGTAACAGTGCTTCATCAGCACCGGCGCCACATCGGTGTGGAAATCAACTTCGTTGGCGGAGGTGGCGGGGGCAGGACCCGCAACGGCAACAAAAATAAAAATAGTTACGATAAAAATCGGTTTGAAATTCAACATCAGCCTGTTCGACTCTTTTTAAACTATCAGCGAATGATTTAATTATAGCTGCCTGACGAGGGAGACAACATGCGATCCTCGCAAGACCAACATCTTAGTTGAAACGAATCCAACTTGCATTCACGCATTCACGTAAATTGCAGGACTTCACTCATCTCGCAAACGGGTCGAACATCGTGATGAGTATCTTTCACCACTTCATGGCCCTCCGGCCACCAGAGTCACTACAGACCACCATGAAACGCAACAACGCAAAGTGAAATAGCGATAAAGCTAAACGCCGAACCGTGAAAAAAGTCTCGCTTCATAACATTTTGAACCCTTCGACCCAATCGATAGGTAGCTAAGCGTCATTTACTTTTAATCCTGCTTCGGAACTTCAATCAGCCACTTCGGTGCAGGGATCGCCGGCGCGCGAGCGACCCACAACAAGATTCCGGCAATGATCACCAAAATCGGAACTTCCACATCAACACTCATTCTTTCGGTCTGACGCAAAATCGACAGGCAACTGGCAAGCATAAAAAACGGGCCAAGTACCACCGTGACTTTATCGATTCCGCCGACGGCAAATGTCAGTAAACCAACGGCAGCCAGTCCGAGCGTCCAGACCCAATCGATTCCCGGCACCACGTTCAACGTGGTCAGCAACCATCCGACGCCAACGGCGATAAGCAGAATCGGTAGCATTAGCGATTTTTTATTAGGATCCATGGAAGTATGGCACTTTTGTTTGAGGTTGAGATTGTTCCGAACTGATTTCACAGGTCGCATTATCTGGGGGAATTTACGGCGAATCAAGCCAGCGATTGAAGATCATTTTTGAACCCATTGTCAGCAGATTTTTCAAAGTTGGTTCGGCCAATTAAATCTTCCTAAAACGTTTCCGGAATTGCTCCATTACCATTGAAATCCAGGCGCCGTTTTGACTATCGGCCAAGTGCCAGATACATCACGACATTCCGTGCACTTCAGGATGGGTATCCCAGAATCGTAAGCGTACATCGTTGTTTCAATCTTGATGAAACACTACGGGCAGTTGATCGAAGCTGGAGGTTCCATCGTCGATCGTTCAGAAGGGACTCCCATTACGTTCTGAGGAATGGAAGTCAATTCCGAAGAATGGTACCAAGTCCCACCACTCGATTTGCAATCGTCAACTGTCACGCAACTCACCAACGTTTGTGACAAAGCGATGTTGCAAGTTGGACAGTTCATTTCGAGAGAACACAAAGTACGCAAAAAATTTACGATCATCTAAACTTGACGTTAAGCACTTCTCCTTTCGCGTTCTCTGTGCTCTTTCGCGGCTAACTTATACTCGGGCTTGTTGATTCGGGAACGGCTACGAAGTTGTTAGGTTACGTTACTTGCGCTGCCGGCTACCGAGTTTT
>JBGSKR010000171.1:0-5400 GCA_041741135.1 Mariniblastus sp. | reverse complement strand
CGTCGTTAGCCGTCGTTCGCTGATCGAGAAAGAGCGAACTTACGCTCAACAAAAATTGATGGACGAGTTGGAACAAGGCCAAACCCGTAAGGGAACGGTCAAGAACATCGCCGACTTTGGTGCGTTCGTCGACCTTGGCGGTATCGACGGTTTGCTGCACATCACCGACATGTCGCACACCCGAATTTCGCATCCGTCGCAAATGGTTTCGATGGATCAAGAAATTGAAGTCATGGTGCTCAACGTCGATCGCGAAAAAGTCAAAATCGCGCTCGGTCTCAAGCAGTTGTTGCCTAACCCATGGGATGATGTGGAAGCACGTTACCCAATCGGTTCGACTCACAAAGGCGAAGTCGTTAACGTAATGAACTACGGTGCTTTCGTGAAACTGGAACCCGGCATCGAAGGCCTCGTTCACATTTCCGAAATGTCGTGGGTCAAACGCGTCAATCACCCAAGTGAATTGGTCAACATCGGAGACGAAATCGAAGTCTCGGTTCTCGGCATCGACAAATCCGGCGAGCAGATGTCGTTGGGTATGAAACAAACCCAAGACAATCCGTGGGATGAAGTCGAATCGCGTTACCCAATCGGTTCTGAGATCGCTGGTAAAGTTCGCAACCTCACCAACTACGGTGCTTTCATCGAACTCGAAGAAGGCATCGATGGACTGTTGCACGTTTCCGACATGTCGTGGACTCGTAAAATTAGTCATCCCAACGAAGTCCTCGAAAAAGGTCAGGAACTCAATTGCCGAATCTTGGCCGTCGATACCGAACGTCGCCGTATCGCACTTGGTCTGAAGCAGATGAACGACGATCCTTGGAATACCGACATCCCGAATCGTTACACGCCTGGTCAGTTGATCAAAGGCAAAGTCACGAAGATCACCAACTTCGGTGTCTTCATCGGACTTGAAGATGGACTCGAAGGCTTGCTGCACATTTCCGAGTTGGCTGAGCACAAGGTCGAGAATCCGGAAGACGTGGTCAAAGTCGGCGACGAACTGGAAGTTAAAGTCCTGCGAGTCGATACCGAAGACCGCAAGATTGGACTTTCCCGACGCCGCGTCGAATGGAGTCCGGAGCAAGAAGCCGAAGACGCCAAGAAACGTGACGCAGAAGTCGCCGTTTCCAATGCCGGAAAAATCGCCGATGAGAATCTCAAAGGCGGCTTAGGAGGAAGCGGTCTATTGATCGAGACACCTACGTCGGGCGGTTCGTCCATGGACGGTGGTTCCGATTCAGCGGAATAGATTTATCGGAGACAAGTAGCACGTAGCTACTCTCGCCAGAGAGTGGCCAACCTGCTTTCCCTAAATAATAAAAGCGAAACCTACCAAGGACGGGCATACTTGCCCGTCCTTTTTTTGCCAATGTCGCTGCTCTCTCCGAGAGCAAAGCGTTTTAGCGGAATCGAGTCTATATCGTTTTCTGGTTTTGGCTGTTCCAGCCCACTACCCCGCCCTGCCCGCTCACTCGCGAGTGTAGCTATCTATTAATTCAGCCATGACAGAACGCATTTACCTCGACAACGCTGCCACGAGCTGGCCGAAACCGGAATCGGTTTACGCCGCACTCGAATACGCTCAACGAAACTTGGGCGCCGCTGCCGGTCGAGGTTCGCATTCGACTGCCACCGACATCAGTCGCATCATTGATGTTGCGAGGAATCGCGTTGCTCAACTGATTCATGCCACTGATGCAAAGTGTATTGCGTTTACCTACAGTGGAACCGATTCGTTATGCACGGCAATCTTGGGGTTATTAAGAGATGGCGATCATGTAGTTACCTCGACCGCTGAACACAATTCCGTGCTGAGACCGCTGCGTTTCCTGGAAGACGAACAGCGCATCACGGTGAACCGAGTCGAATGTAACTTCGAGGGCCGAATCGATGCGCTGAAAATCATTGAAGCCATTCAACCGAATACACGGTTGGTGGTGCTGAGTCATGTCAGTAATGTCACCGGAGCGATTCAGCCACTGGAATCCATCGGCCAGCATTGCCAACGATCCGGAATCTTGTTTGTAGTCGACGCCGCCCAGTCTCTCGGTTTGTTGCCGATCAACGTGAACTCACTTGGTTGCGATATTCTTGCCGCTCCCGGACACAAAGGACTTTTCGGGGCACTTGGAACAGGCGTTTTGTACTTCACAAGATCTGCTGGCGAACAAATGAGACCGCTTCGAATGGGCGGCACAGGCTCAGAACGTAATTCGGACATGCATCCGACCGACCTGCCGACGAAATTCGAAGCCGGCAACTTGAACGTTCCAGGCATTTCCAGCATCGGAGCCGGGATTGATTTCCTTCAATCGGAAGAAGGTGCCGCAGGAGTGAGAAATTTGGAAGTTTTGAAGTGGCGATTGCTGGCTGGTTTGAAAGCGATTCCCACAGTCACGGTCCACGGGCCTGCGGAAGTCAGTGCTTTAGATATCAGTTCTTTGAAGTTTGATTCGTTGAACAGCGGTGAGTCAACGATTCGCTCGTCAGCAATTGATACTTCTGAGGTCAGTTTGCGAGGAATCGATTCTCGCATGGCAATCTTTTCGATAACGATTCCGCACATCGATTGCCATACTCTGGCGAATATCCTTGACACTGAAGCTTTGATCGAAACCCGCGCCGGATTTCACTGTGCTCCCCTGCTCCACCGCAGTATCGGCACCGAAAATTTTGGGGGGACTTTGCGAATCAGCCCCGGCCCATTCAATACTTCAGCTCAAATCGATCGACTGCTCGAACTCCTCGCCGACATCGTTTAAGTGTTTAGCAATTGCTGTCAAAAGGAACGCAACGGTTGAGACGCTCAATCAAAAATTTATGCACCCCTAGATTTTGTAACCGTTCACGAGTTGAGCCGCTTTGCTCCTTCAACGGAGATAAATATTCGATTGCCTTCAACCATAAATTTTGCAAAACCTATCGCAAAGAAAAAGTTATGGAATGAAGTAGAAAGAGAAAGAAGTCATCACTCTTACCAATACGGCTTCATAACCCTACGACTTCCTCAAAACTTGGAAAGCGTGAACGGTCACTAAATATCTAAGAACAAAAGCGCTGTAGGTCCTCGAAATAATTCGGATACGTTTTCGACACACAGCCCGGATTAAGAATCTTCACTCCGGACTGTTTCAATCCAACGAGCGCGAGACTCATCGCCATTCGATGGTCGTTGTATGTTTCAATTTCGGCGCCATGCAACCTACCCGGTGTAATTGCCAAACCGTCGGCGAACTCATCCACGCCGGCGCCAAGCTTTCGCAGTTCGATCGCCAGATTTCCGATCCGGTCAGTTTCTTTGACGCGGTTGTGAGCGACATTCCGAATTGTGGTTGTGCCGCTCACGAATAAAGCGACGGCAGCAAGTGTTTGCACGGTGTCACTGACATCGGACATGTCGATATCGATTCCTCGTTTTGCGGGGCCAATGACCGTAATCGAATCCGCGTCAGTGACAACTTCGCATCCCATCGCCTCCAGGCATCGAACGAAACCGACATCGCCTTGCAAAGCGTCTTCAGTTAATCCCTCGACCTTCGCTCGCCCGCCGCAGATCGCCGCTGCCGCCCAAAAATAACTGGCTGCAGAAGCGTCCGGTTCGATCTGGTAGTCTTGCCCGCGGTAACGCTCACCAGCCAGAATTTCAAATTGCGTCATGGCTTCATCGTGAACGCAATTTACACCAAACGACCGCATGACTTCGATGGTCATCGTGACGTAAGGTTTAGAAATTAGCGGGCCGTCAATTTGAGTGACCAAGCCCCGCTCGACTAACGGTGCCGCCATCAGCACGCCGCTGAGATATTGGCTGGAGATGTTGCCGCTGATTGTCACCTTGCCGCCTTGAACGGTGGGGGAATCAATCTGAACTGGCGGACATTGGTTCGGCGATTCCGCCACGATTTGAGCACCAAGCTGTTTAAGTGCATCCACTAACGGGCCGATCGGACGTTCTCGCATTCGATGAATTCCGTCCAGCCGATAACTCCCGCCCGCCAAGCCCAGCGCGGCGGTCAAGAAGCGAATCGTCGTACCACTATTCTCAATTTCCAGTTTCGCAGAATGATTCTTGAAACGGCCGCCCCCTCCCTCGACGATGAGGGTCGCCGATTCGAGTTCTTGATTGACCGAGATTCCCAGTCGCCGTAACGAATCGATCATTACGCGCGTGTCATCGCTGTGCAATGCTCCTCGAAGCACGGAACGCCCCTCCGCCAGCGCGGCGATCAATAGCACGCGGTTGGTGATGCTTTTCGAGCCTGGCGGGCGGATCGAGGAATCGATTTGTCCCGCGATCGGTTGGATTTCAACGAGATCGGAAGTGTCATTGGACATGATTGGATCGCCGGCGTCTCGCCCGCAAATTCGGTTTTGTTTCAGGAACGGGGGCGTCTCGCTCGCAAGCCTCGTTTTGTTTCGATTTTCATTAGAAGTAACAGCTTAATTGTCTGACTCGGTTTTGCCAATCGCGGCGTGGGCGTTTATAATGCAGGCCCGACCCATTAACAACTTGAAACGAAAGCTACCTTATGAGCCTTTACAACTTTAGTCGACGTCAATTTTTAACATCCACTGGCACCGCCGCTGCCGCCATCGGAACCAGCTCCGTCTTTGGCAGCCATCTGTTTTCCGCCAGCGGCTTCCGTCGTGAGGACGACGACAAATTCAAAATCTCGTTGGCGGAATGGTCTCTGCATCGCACGCTGCGAAAAGGTGAAATGAGTAACCTTGATTTTCCGGTCGCCGCCAAAGAGAAATACGGTATCACGGGCGTTGAGTACGTCAATCGTTTTTTCAGTGACAAAGCCAAAGACGAAAAGTATCTCGCCGAGCTAAAAAAACGCTGTGATGACAACGGCGTCGAATCGGTGCTGATTATGGTTGACGGAGAAGGTCAGCTTGGCGCACCCCAGGACGACGCTCGGAAGATGTCCGTGGAAAACCATCACCGCTGGGTCGAGGCTGCAAAATTTCTTGGCTGCCATTCGATCCGGGTCAACGCTGGATCAGCAGGTAGTTATGACGAGCAATCGAAGTTGGCTGCCGACGGCTTACGCCAGTTGTGTGAGTTTGCCCAGCCTTTGGAAATCAACGTCATCGTGGAAAACCACGGTGGACTTTCCTCGAATGGACAATGGTTGGCACGGGTAATCAGAAATGTGAATATGGATAATTGTGGAACCCTGCCTGATTTTGGCAACTTTAACCTCGGTGGCGGTAAAGTCTATGATCGCTACATCGGCGTTTCCGCTCTCATGCCATTTGCAAAAGCTGTCAGTGCGAAGTCCACTGAATTTGACGAAAACGGCGAAGAAACCAAAACCGATTTCATGCGGATGATGCAGATCGTGATGGACGCTGGCTATCACGGATTCGTCGGCATCGAATACGAAG
>JBGSKR010000170.1:0-2046 GCA_041741135.1 Mariniblastus sp. | reverse complement strand
CGCTGTGATCTCTACATCTGTGTTTGGTGGCTTGTTGCCCGTCCTGCTGCCACGCCTGTTTGCGATGCTGAAACTCAATGAGCAATCGGCATCGCAAAGATCGCAATCTTTCGGGATGCTCTTAATCAGCAACGGTATTTTCTGGGGCTATAAAGGTTTGGAAATTGACACGTTCTATCGAGTTCAATCATGGCTGTTTGGAGACGCCGCCGATTTCTCCACGATTGCCGCTAAGACGATATTCGACATGACGGTCTTCGCTCCCGCGATTGGGCTGTTCAATTGCGTGCTGTTTTATATCTGGCGAGACAACGACTATTCGTTTTCCCGCACTCGCCAAAGCCTTGGCCCAAGCTGGTACACTCGAAAAGTTTTGCCAGCACTGATTTCGAATGCCGCCGTGTGGACGCCAGCGGTGATCGTGATTTATAGCTTGCCGCCCGCGCTCCAATTGCCAGTCCAAAACTTGATTCTGTGCGCTTGGGTGTTGGTGCTGGTTTTCTTCACGCAAGCAGAGCCAACGCATGAATAGTTCGTTTCAACTTGCCTCGGTATCTCGTTTAACGGGCAGCCGTAGGAGGCGAGTGTCCTCGAGGGTTTTGCTTGCTTCAACAAAAGTCTACCAACCAAACATCGCAACAACGTCTTTGTCACGCCTCTGCAGGCGCACCCGTTCCCCCAAAAATCATTGCAAATCCACGGCGTTACCAATCTGCAGAAATTCCACCGCCATGAGTTCGCCAGCATCCAGATGGAATCGGCGAGCCATCGCCGCCCTCGTAGAAGTAACTCCAAGCTAATCGTGGTTGATCGTTACCAATATCCGCTTGAACTAACCTTCGAGAGTAAAGCGAATCTGAGGCGTCGTAACCGCGAAAATCTTCGACATCGTCGATGAGTGGAAGTACCGCTGAGATGTCGCCCGTTTCAAAAAGTTCTCCCGACACTTTTGTGCCGCTGTCGTGGCCCAACGGCTCGATCATGCCCGGATATTCACCAAGATCGACCAGTCTGCCGCACGTAGTCGCCGGAAAAATTTGCTCGATACGGTGCGCGGCAAGATGTGCAAACCGACTTTGCCCTCGCATCAAGGTGCCATAACAAAACAGCGAATTCGTGACGGGCGGAATCAGTTCGTTGCTGGCAGCCGCGTCCAAAAATTTCGTCTGCAAATTCAGCCGCTGCATTCCCCGCCGCACAATCTCCACGTAACCCGCGGCCGGCGGAACAAACCGTCCGCCATCGGGTTGGTTAATCAAATAGGTCATCGCTTTGAATCGGTGACCGCCCTCGTCCACAATCGTGACTTGTGTCCGCGAGTAGCGATGCGGATGTCCTTCTTTCTGATGCAGGGCCGCCCAGCCCTCGTTGCCGGCCACCTCGAAAAGTGCCCCTTCGACGGCTTGCCCAATGCGAGGGACGGCGTTGAGCGCACCCCCGCCGCGTGCCGCAGAGTAATACGAAAATTTCAATTCGTGGTCGGGAAGATAAACCCCACCGACTGGTTCGACTCGTTCAACAGGCCTTAGCAGATTTGTCGAATAACCGTGCTCGGCGCACCACCGCTGCCAGTCTTCGCTATCTAAGTTCGAACCGTAGGCAAAATATGTGTTCATTAAAAGTTTCTCGGTTGGTTGACACGGATTTACTGTATCATTCAGCTTTGAGAGCCGGATAGATCCGATGGCCACCATCACATACCGGACTCGACAGCGGGTGACAGTGGAAATCCATCGGCCCAAGGACAATGAAAATCGATCGGCCTGGGCCGTGGGGAAACTCACACACACTGCGCTGAAAGCCTGCGTATTCACCGTCAACAGCACGAATTTGTCATTTTTTCAATTACGGCTTGCAAAGCGAACCGATTCAGGATAATTTCTGTCTTTTCCATGGCACACATTTCAGCCAGTGGATACGGCCATATTATGGCGCGGTAGCTCAATTGGTTAGAGTTCCGGACTGTCGATCCGGAGGTTGCGGGTTCGAGTCCCGTCCGCGTCGCTCCTCGAAAGCCCGTTTTTCCTCGTGAAAGGCGGGCTTTTT
>JBGSKR010000169.1:0-2601 GCA_041741135.1 Mariniblastus sp. | reverse complement strand
CATCCGCCTTTTTGAGTTCTTGCGTGAGTTAACCGTCTCCCTGTTAACCGAGCGACGCGGGCCTTATCCGCCCTTTGGTCTGAGCGGGGGTCAGCCGGGCGCACTTGGGAAAAACTCCCTGCTCCGCTGCGGAGAATCCGACTCAGCAACCCTACCCGCCAAAACAAAGATCGATGTTCAGCCCGGCGATATCCTCACGATTGAAACACCGGGCGGCGGTGGATTTGGAATGCCACTTCCTTAATGGTACTGCAAATTCAGATCAACAGTTATTCAAAACAATGACACTTTTTTATGCACTTTGGGAGTGAAGCATGACCTATGACTGCGTAGTGGTTGGAGCAAGTTTTGCCGGCTTGGCCTGCGCGACAGCCATGGCGCGACTAGGGATGCGAACCTTGGTGCTTGAAAAAAAAGCGGACGCGGGCGAGAAGCTGCATACCACGGGAATCATCGTCAAAGATGCGATCGATCAGATTCCTTTGCTCGATGGCCTGCCACCCGAGTTAACTCGGCGGATTGATGGCGTCCGCATGTACGCTCCCAATTGTCGCTATGTAGACCTGAAAGCACCCGGCTATTATTTTTTGGCGACCGATACGCCCGAAGTTTTGCGTTGGCTGGCCAAACAGGCGGAAGAAGCGGGCGCGACGATTCAGTATCGCACCCCCTTTCAAGACGCTCTGCGAATTCAAAGCGGATTTGATTTGGGCGAAGTCGGAACGACGCGTTATCTGATCGGAGCGGACGGCCCTCGGTCTCGGGTTGCGTCGGTTTGCGGTTTAGGGAAAACCGACCAGTTTCTGCAAGGTCTGGAACACGAATATGCCGACTGGCAAATTTCGTTGCCCGATCGACTGCACTGTTTCATTGATCGCAAACTCGCTCCGGGCTATCTGGCTTGGGTAGTGCCAGGCGTGGGGACGGTGCAAGTTGGGTTTGCGCGACGCCAAAAGAAACGAGACTTAACGACAGCGCAGGCGATGGACGGCCTGCTGGAAAAACTTGCTCCCATTTTCGACTTTCGTGGTCAAGTGCCAACGTCGATTCGATCGGGACTGATTCCTTGCGGCGGTGTTGTGAAACCGACAGCGGCTCATCGAGTGATGCTTGTGGGCGATGCCGCAGGGATGGTGTCACCTTTGACGGCTGGCGGAATACATACCGCGCTCAAGCACGGCCTGGCTTCCGGCCACGCGGTTGCCGATTTTCTGACGGGCAAAACGGAAGACCCTAGCCTGTGGTTCACCAAATCGTATCCTTCGTTCCGGCTGAAGCGTTGGCTTCGGTTTCTTTTCGATCGTTTTCAAAGTGATTGGATATTCAACGCCATGATCGGAACGCAACTCATGCGTTCTGCCGCGAGCGTCGTTTACTTTCATCACAAAGGAGTTTTCGATCCGAGATCGAAGGATCAAACAAGTAGCAATTGACCAAGCTCTTAGAAAAAGGCCTCTTCAAAAGAATCTGTGGGTGAGGAATTCGTTCTAAAGGTTTTCCAAGGCATATCAGGGCAAAAAGAACTAGTTTTTTAGGATTGCATTACACCGCCGCATTTGATCGGCTAAGATAATTTTGCCCAGTAAAACGGAGGCAGGCTCTGCTGAGGAGAGGGCCTGCCAAGGGATAGCTGGGTCAGGGCGGGAAGAATGTCTCGCTTGGCCTCGGCAAAAATTGTGTTTTGCCGAGATTTTGTTTTTGAATGATAAATCGATATTTATTTCAATCATTCTTTTTGTCCTGCCATGCCTTAAAAAAACCTATCACCCTCGCCGGCCTTACGCAAATCGCTATCCACAGATTCTTCTGAAGAACCAAAAATAGAGGCGGCTGTGGTCATTCTTTTCAATAGAGTTCTTGGGATTCGGCAAAAGTAATTACCTTTGCGCGATAGGTATTCGAACCAATCATTTCCGGATTTCGCAGATCGATATTGATGCGACCATGAAACTTGCGAGCTTCTTCCAGTCGAATCAGCTTGCAGGTAAACAGAAAGCAGTTGTCGCTGTTCGCGGTCAGCCAGTGAACGTTGTCACGGTAATCGGAAATGCTTGACCAAGTTCCCGCACCGGCCTTTTTTTCTTCGACCGTTTTTCGCACGACCATGGTTTCATCGTCTTGTTCGAGACGATCAAACAGCTTAACCGAGAAATCACCCGAGACGCACAGAAATGCCGAAACCATGTTGCTGTGTCCGTGCGGTGGAATGTGTTTTCCTTTTTCGACATAAGCCAATTTGCTAATCAGAACTTTGTCCGGTTCGTTCGGCATCGCCGGGACAACACCGGGAACTGGAATATCGAGAAACAACTCACCACGGTCCTTCAGGTCGGTCGCGAGCATGGATTCTTTTAGGTCATTGAAGTTGATCAGTTTCAGCAAGTCAGCAATCGGAGTCTCAGCGTAAACTTTGTCCATCTCTTCTTGCCATTGGAGCTGCGAAATTTTTCCATTGCCTAATTGTTTCGCGGCTGCGCCCAGTCGCGATTTCCATTTTTCTAACTGGTCTTCAATCGGCGACGCGGCAGAACTGAGAGTAGCGACATGTCCCAAAAACGCGGCGGCCATCAATGAGCGGCCGCCGATCGCGAGTGCGTCTCG
>JBGSKR010000168.1:0-3713 GCA_041741135.1 Mariniblastus sp. | reverse complement strand
CTTGCCGCGATAATATTCGGCGACGGCTTGGTGGATAGTGGGTGTGCCGATCGCTTGTATGGCATGAACAATTTGTTCGTTGTACCAGTCCCAGTCAAAGGCGAACTTGCTCAACAACAGCGGCAAAGAAGCTTCGTGTCTCATCCGCCCCGCCAACTGAATCATCAATCCGACTAGCCAGCCATGGGCAGAGTCGTGATCACCTGCATTGTCAGCAAGAATCTCTGTCATCCGGTCACAAAAGTTGTTTCCTGCCTCCGCAATCGGCAATAACAGCAGTTCCGCATCTGAAATATTTGCTTCTGCAAACGTTTCGACATCGGCGACCGAATTGCAATGTTCAATCAATCGCTCCCAAGCTTGTTGAGCATCGAGTGCTGCGATCTCGATCCGACGATCAATTTTTTCCAGCGTTGAACGGGGGGCATAAAACAGCGGCTTCAAAAATGCTTCATTGCTCGCAATACGCTCTCGGTACTTTTTCAATAACTCGACTGGCGCATTGGAAGCCCATGAAACCAGATGCATTGGCAACGTCGATCGTGCTGCCTTCAACGTCGTTGTGCCCGCAATGAGTTTGTCAATCTCATCGAAGCACCATGTCAGCGTCTTTTCATCGTGCGAACACTCTCGAATCTTGTGTGGAAAAAGAAAGGCGTCATCCCAGCCAAACCGTTCAATGACTTCTATCGCGGCGTGAGTTAGTTCCAGCGGTAGCGAGTGCCGGTTTTCAAAGTAATCTAACAGAGTATCGCGAACGTAAATTTTTCCGTTACTCAGCCCGGCGATAACCTCTTGTTCCGTAAGCCGCATTGGTCGGTTTCCTATTGGTTTCCTATTGTATTGGCAATGGTCTTTCCGATCGCCAGCTCAAGTCGAACGATGTGAATTGGCGATGCATCGACAGTATGATAGGCAGTTACCGATCGCCTGCAAGTTATGCCCGCCTGCAAGAAACCGAGGCTTGACTCGCAACGATCAAATTCTCGCCGTCAGCAAGGAATGGGCGATGTCGCTCAAAAAGTTGTCAAGCGATTTGTAAAAGCTTCCCCCAAAGCGTAGACTCGATCTATTTACCTTAAACTATTCGCTTTGAATTTTTCGTGGGTTCAAACAGCCCGGACCGAAAGACTTGCGCAACAGAATATTTGCCTAAGATGCATGTTATACGGCCCCTTAACAATTTCCCGCTGATTCAATTTTCCGTCTCGAAACGAATAACTAACGATGTCGTTCGCACCCCTACATGACTATGAAGCCTATGACGCGGCAGTTGCAAACCGTTTGCATTCGCGGACTGAATTGAGTGCCGAGCAAAAGTTTTTGCGGTATGCGGACTTCTACAACACACTGCTGCGGGCACGAAGTCAGCTCGCGGAACCAGCCGAGTTTCACCTCGATCAGAAACGCGCCAAGATTCTTGCGCATGCTCAATTGTTGACTAACTTCCGCTTATGGGACAATTCAAAAAATGAAGAATGAGCTGCAGGCGGCACTCAGCGATATCGTCAGTGAACTTGAATCGAATGAGATTCCCTATTGCCTGGTCGGTGGCTTGGCAGCCTCGCTACGCGGGCGCATTCGAAATACTGACGATGTTGAACTAGTGATCGACACGGATGTCGACGGAGCGATTCGATTTTTGCATGGTCTTCCCTCCAGCCACTTTCGTCCTTTTTTTTCCCGAAGTTGAATTGGTTGCCCGCACTTCTTACCTTCTCGCAATCGAACACGTCGCCACTCAAATCAACCTCGATTTAGCCATCGGGATATCCGGGTTCCCAAGCGGCAGTTGGACTTGATTGATGATCGGCCAGCGAAGGCGTTAAAGTTAGACGGAGCTTTTGCAAAGATGTAGTCTGCTTCGTTAGTTGGTCGATCAAAAAACGCCGGTGGGAGTCGAACCCACTTCGTCCGAGTTGCAGTCGGATGCCTCGCCGTCTGGCTCCAGCGCTATGCTGCTTGCGATCCAGCCAAAGCCGAACCGCAAGCGTGTTTAACTCACTCCGCGTCAATAAAGAATCGCAAGCGTATTCATTTCATTCCACTTCTCTAAAAGTAGTCGTCGCGATTGACGCCATCATATATGGCCCGATCGCAAGCAACATCGTTTGAATCGCCGACCGCTGCCGAGGGACAGCCGCCTTGCTGGTCGCGTTGTCGCTGCGTGATACGCAATTGATGCACCCCGTTTTCGGACGGGTTGCAGATAACGGTCGTGTGCTGCGAACGATGTTCCAGATGATTCGATCGGGCCAGTTCACGGATAAGAACGGCAAGGCACGAGTTGGTTTGTCGAGTTCGGTTCAGCGTGCGTTTCCGCGTGCGTTTCAGCGTTGGTTGAACGATGCGTCAGTTGGGAAGCTCCTGTCTGCTTCGATCGGAAACGATCCAAGCCTGCGGGATATCCTGCGGATGGCGCGTCCGACGCCGAAGGACAACCAGCGTCGAGCGTTGTTCGGCTGGTTAACGGATAAGGAAATCGCGAAGTGGGCTCCGCCTACGGCAGCCGACTTGCCGATCGAAGTCCAGTCGTTGATCGCTTACCGCGCTTCGGAAACGGAAGACGGACAAGCGTTGATCGCTGGTGACATCGAAGGCGTTCGTTAGGACTTGCTAGCCGACGCTGCGCGAGGCCCGAAGGTCTGGATGGCGTTGGCTCGCAAGATGGGGCCACAAGCGTCGCGCATGAACTTGAACACGCTGCTGCGGCACGACGTTTTTAAGTCAGACGCGATGGTGGACTATGTTGCGGGTCGGATTGCTGACGAGTCGGACATCCGACGTTCGCGGCAGTTCCCGTACCAGTTCTTCACGGCTTACCTGAACGCGGCTGATGAAGTTCCGCACAAGATCAAGTCGGCGCTGCACGCAGCGGCCGAGATCGCGTGCGGAAACGTACCTCAGTTGCCTGGCCCAGTCATCATCGGACTCGACACGTCGGGTTCGCTGGGAATGGCGGTCACGGGTAACCGTTTACCCAGATGAAATTCAGTACTCATGATGCTGTTTCGAATGGGGACAGGACGCCGGCTTTCGCCTACGTTGACGTTCGGCTTACAAACAAAACTCGCGGAGAATTCACCTTTTGCGTTGAAACTCGTGAAACTGAACGAATTAGCCAGACGACTAAATAGGTCATTGGCAAAACTGCGGACGCCGAGGAAGTTGCTAAAATGGTTGTGGAGGCTCGATTGTATGCAGTCGTCCCGCAACTTCAGAGCAGAACGGTCGGGTAACAATCTCAAAACTTTTTCCGCCGAAGGCCGCTCTCATGAAATTGTTTCCCCAAAGTGCAACCGAAGCCGAGGTGAGAACTGCATTGCTGGAGTGGATCGACATGCTTGCGGCCAGTCGTTTTGCCGAAGCGGTTGACTTTCTCTCCCCAGAGATTCCAGACGGATCGGGTTCCACCAGTGACACACAGTGGACGCCCGCGTTGCTTGAATCCGTTATTGCGAACTATGGCTTAGCCCACCCGCTCGAGGGAGAGGACTGGAGATATCGGGTCGCGGCGCCGACTGGTGATTTGCTCTCAGAGTTTGACCAATGCCTCGACATTGATTTCGAAATGTGGGAAAGCACCACCGACGGATTGCGCTTGGCCGGTGCGATCCACGTCGAAATGCCTCTCATTTTTGAAGACGGTCCGCGTCTCAGTGACTGTACCGCCCGATTCATGTTCAAGCACTATCCAGATGGTCAGATGGCGT
>JBGSKR010000167.1:0-4520 GCA_041741135.1 Mariniblastus sp. | reverse complement strand
GAGGATAGTGCTCGCGAACGCCCGAAGCGCTCAAGCGAGGCTCGTCTTTTTTCTCAGAAGGACAGAGAAACACAGGCACGCGAGCCGTTTTGATTGGCAACGTGACTCCATTGATGTTGATCGCGCCGTTCGAAGGATCCTCATACGATTTCGCAAAATCAATCTGATCGAACAAATTTGCCTGCTCCAACTGGGGCAAGATTTGAGGTTGAGCCGACCAGCCACTGTCGGTTCCGGGCGTGGGTTTCCAAGAAGACGGAAAAGCCCCGAAGGCAGACTCGTAATTGTGCGTCGCGAGACCAATTTGCTTGAGGTTATTTGAGCAAGCACTTCGTCGAGCCGCTTCACGGACTTGTTGCACCGCAGGCAAGAGCATCCCGATCAGAATTCCGATGATGGCAATCACCACCAGCAGTTCGACGAGGGTAAAACCACTAACACCGCGAAACGAACGCATAGACATAACTTTCATCGCAATCTCTCCAATAGTAAACCAAGAATGGAAAAACCTTCATTCACCATGAATGACGGGCTTCCGAGCGTTGGCTGGCTACGATTTTGGAGACCGGATTAAAACCCGGAACGAAACCAAAAGGACTGGCTTGCTGCGCCTGCGGAAATACAAATGCAACTGAGACTCAGTCTCAGTAGCGTTGATTTTAGCCAAAATCGGATACTTCGCAAGCCACAATTTAAAGAAAAATTCCGCAGCCGCCCAAAAAGATTGAACTTGCCAAATCTTGAATCTTTTTCTAATGTCCCAGCAAGAATTCGAGATTCGACGGCAAAATGGTTCACTGTCCACCCAAACCCAACTCAAACACCCTCGAAACATTCTTGATTGGTTGGTAATTTTTTCATGCTCCTTACCCTGATACTCCTCCTTCGATGGTCGCGAAATCGACCATCGATAGCGATCATTTTTATCGGTCCATTCACACTGCTATTTCTTGGTGGCTGCAACCTCGGCGTCCAACAACACAATTGCGCCGGTCGTCAAGCCTACGAAATGGGACAGTACTCAAACGCGATAAGCGAATTCCAACGCTCGCTGCAAATCAACCCGCGCAATGCTGACAGTTATTACAATCTCGCCGCCAGCTATTACGCAGTGGGAAAACAAAACAAAAACCAACAATATTTGCAGCAGGCGGAATCGCTGTACCGTCAAGCGATCGCGCTAAACGACCAGCACGTCGACGCCCACCGTGGATTGGCGGCGATGCTGATTGAAACAGGTCAAGAAAAATACGCGTTTGACTTGATGAATACTTGGAAGAATCGTTATCCGAATTCGACGGAACCAGTCATCGAACTCGCTCGCCTCTACCAAGAGTACGGCGACAACCGTCGCGCGACGGATTTGCTTGCCGACGCACTTCGCATGGACGGCCAAAATGTGCGGGCATTGAAAGCCATGGGGCATATTCGAGAAGTTCAAGGCCAAACGCATCTAGCGCTGGACAATTACATGCGCGTGCTTCAATTAGATAATCGTCAAACCGATGTCGCGCAGCGCGTGGCTAGTTTGCAAACGCAGTTGGCGCAACTGCCGGCTGGCACAAACCAACCTGGCTCTCCATTAACCGACCAACTTCGTTACGGTTCTGTCAATCCCTATGTACCTCGATAGGGATCAGCCCTGATGGCAGCCACTGCACGTAGCTTGCCATTCCCGTCCGAGCTATGATTCGTAGTTTGGACATTCTTCGTAAAACGGTCAGCCGGAAGAGGCGGCTAGTCGGATCAGTGCTTACTTGGCTCCAATCGTTTGGCTTTACATTCAACTTGCAAGCAACAATTCGTCCGCCTCTGTAGGCGTACCCGTTGCCCAGTTGCCGATTCGTTCACTACCCGAAAATCATTGCTGAAAAACGGGTACGCCTGCGGAGGCGGGCGTTTGAGGTTGTCGCGATGATTGGTTGGCCGACGCTTGGTTGGACTTGCAAAGATATCCGTGACGCCCCCGCCACCTACGGCTAACCGTTAAACGAAATATCGGCTGGCTCAAAACGGATACGTTCCCATAAGCGTAACCGTTGCCACTATTCATCAATGGGCAATTCTCTTAAAATCGATTTTTTCGCGGTGGCAAGTTTCTATGCCCCCCAATAAACTGAAAATCAGAATTCGAGAATCGACTGATGACCCCAACCGCCGCTTTATCCACTGCGCCATCCAAGCTTTCCAGGGTGTTTAATTTTTCTGCTGGTCCCGCTGTCTTGCCCGTTTCGGTGCTTGAGCAAATCCAAGACGAGATGCTGTCGCTGCCTGGTGTTGGCAGTAGCGTGCTGGAAATCAGCCATCGCAGCAAAGATTTCGACGCGATTCTCGATGACTGCAATGCACGGATGCGGCGTTTGGCCTCCATCCCGGACACGCACGAGATTCTTTATCTCCAAGGCGGCGGAGCTCTCCAAAACGTGATGATCCCGATGAACTTTATCACCGATCAATCGCAAACCGCTGATTACATCGTCACCGGTTCATGGGGCAAGAAAAGTTCCGAAGAAGTCCATCGCTTTGGCAATCTCAATGTTGCTTGGAATGGCAAAGAATCGAAATTCACCCGCGTCCCCAGCCAAAGCGAACTCAATCTCAATCCCGATGCTGCTTATGTTCACTTGACTTCCAATGAAACCATTCAAGGTGTCCAGTTTCAGCAACTGCCAGCCACTGCTGGCGTGCCGATTGTAGCCGATAAATCCTCAGACATCTTTTCCGCACCAATCAACATCGCCGATTATGGTTTGATTTACGCATGTGCTCAAAAGAATCTGGGCATCGCCGGCGTGACGATTGTGATCGTCTCGAAAGAACTGCTCGAGCGTTGTGACGAACGCTTGCCCACTTATCTCGATTACTCGAAACACGCTTCCGAGGGTTCTCGACTGAACACGCCGACGAGCTTTGGAATTTACGTGACTGGGCTCGTTTGCAAATGGCTTGAAGAAGAGATGGGCGGGCTGGCAGAAATTGAAAAATTCAATCGCGACAAAGCTCAAAG
This sequence comes from Mariniblastus sp., assembly GCA_041741135.1. Lineage (GTDB taxonomy): Bacteria > Planctomycetota > Planctomycetia > Pirellulales > Pirellulaceae > Mariniblastus. Next base: position 1,513 of record JBGSKR010000167.1, on the reverse strand, counting down.
AATTTACGACGTGATCGACGACAGCGAAGGTTTCTACATCGGCCATGCCGCGAAAGCCGATCGCTCGATCATGAATGTGGTCTTTAAAATGGCGGACGATGAAACCGACGCTCGTTTCCTCTCCGGAACCAAAGCTGCCGGTATGACAACTCTCAAAGGGCATCGTAGCATCGGCGGAATCCGAGCGTCTGTTTACAACGCGATGCCTCGCGAGGGCGTCGATTGTTTGGTCGGCTTCATGCAAGACTTCGCCCAGAAAAACGGTTAACCCTGAACCGCTCTCCCCCCGATCTAAACCTTCTTCTTGGAATCTTAATTTTAAAATGACCGTCGCCACCAAAACGCCCCGCACCAAAACAAAAACCAACACCCGCATTATCGTACTCGATGACCTTGCTTCGGAAGGCCTCGTCAAGCTCGATGCTGCCGCCGGAGTTGAATACGACATTCGCATCGGACTCAAGGGCGATGACCTCAAACAAGCGCTCGCTGAATACGATGGAGCTGTTTGTCGGAGCGGTGTTAAAATCACTGCCGAATCCCTCGAAGGCAATCGCACCTTGAAAGCCATCGTTCGCGCTGGAGTCGGCACGGACAACATCGATAAAGGCGCCGCAACCCGTCAAGGCATCGTGGTGATGAACACGCCCGATGGCAACACCGTCAGCACTGCCGAGCATACGATGGCGCTGTTGTTGGGACTTTCCCGCAACATCGCGGCAGCACAAGCCAGTCTTGCCGCTGGTCGTTGGGATCGAAAAAAATTCCAAGGCTCACAAGTTTCCGGAAAAACTTTAGGCGTCGTTGGACTTGGTCGAATTGGCGTCGAAGTCGCCAAGCGCGCGACGGCTTTTGGGATGGAAGTCATTGGCTATGACCCATTCATGTCCGTGGAGCGAGCGGCAGAGCTGGGCATTCAAAAGGTTGAATCCGTCGACGAGATGCTGCCACAAATCGATTACTTGACCGTGCATACTCCGCTGACTCCAGAAACCAAAGGCTTGATTAACTCCGAACGCGTTGCCAAATTGAAAAAAGGTGCTCGGCTGATTAACTGTGCCCGTGGGGGAATTTATGACAACGACGCGTTGGTTGAGGGACTTAAGTCAGGTCACCTTGGCGGCGTCGCGCTTGATGTCTTCCCAGAAGAACCTTGCACCGATAATCCGTTGTTCCAAATGGAAGGTGTGCTTTGCACGCCACATCTGGGAGCGAGTACCGATGAGGCTCAAGTTGAAGTTGCCGTGGAAGCGGTTGACTTGTTGATCAACTTTTTGACCACCGGCGAAATTCGCTCGGCGGTAAATGCAATTTCGCTTGACCCCTCGACGCTGGCCACGATGCGTAGCTACCTCGATGTGGCGCATCGCTTGGGGATGTTGCTCGGGCAATGGCATGGCGGTGCACTTGAGTCTTGCGAACTGGAGGTTCAAGGCGAGATTTCGGCAAAGGACACGCGCGTGCTGGTATCTGCATTCTGTGCCGGACTGATCGGTGACAAAATCGAAGGTGC
>JBGSKR010000166.1:0-4730 GCA_041741135.1 Mariniblastus sp. | reverse complement strand
TCAATAGTTCCTCAAAAATTTCTTTAGCAGGGATCGAAAGACGGTCGACTTTGGCGGCAGTTTCAAAATACAGCGGGTCAATCTTTAGCGCGATTAAAATATCGCCAATTGAAAGAACTTCCTTATCGCGGTCTTTTTGGGCAGCATCGAGCAGAATTCCCATTATCGCGCGCGTGGCGATTTTGTTTTGAGAATCCTCTTTCAAAACGTCAATCGCGGCGTCCTTCATTTTTGCGATCAAGTCATTGCTTTGATCAATCAGATCGCGATACTCGTCTTTCGTTTTTTCAACATCGCCCGTTTCCCCTTCGATGGCAGTTCGTTTTTCGGTGATTTGTTGGTTGAGCTGCGCCCATTGTTGCTGAAGTGATTCGAGCGTTGGTTTCTCGGGTTCGTCGGCTCCGGACACTGGAATGAATAGCAGGCAAGCAAACAGCACTGAAATGGACGAAGAAATCATCTTCGTCCAAGATAAAATTATTGGTTTAGCGTTCAGCATGGCAAATCCTTTAAAAAATATTTCTGAATGAAGCAGTAAGTCACTCTGATTCGGAAGGAGCGACGTTGGGAACCTCTTCCGGCTTCGCAGGCTTGGCGGTCGGAAGTGCACCTCCACCAAAAATATCCAACCCACTGATTGGTTTCGGTAGCTTCGTTGGTTCGTATACGTGCTCGCGTTTTCGTAACACAGTAGCAGAGATGATTTCAGAAGGTGATTCACTATTCTTGTCCTCGGCCAGAATCGAACTGGCGACCGGTTCGGCGGCACGCAACTGATACACCACATCCATGCCTTCGATCACACGACCAAACGAGGTGTACAACCCATCAAAAGCGTATAGTGGTTGGTGAGTGATGAAAAACTGCGAACTGCCGGTGTCTTTTCCGGTATGCATCATGCCCAAGGTTCCACTAAAAAAGCCTCGCAAGTTTTCGTTGTCGGTTTCGCAAGGGATATAGTAGCCAGCATCTCCTTTTCCTCCTGCCGAGGGAGAACCAGTGAGTGCATATTGTCCGGGACGAACAAGATGAAAGGCAAGTCCATCATAAAATTTCTGCTCGACTAGCGAAATGAAATTGGCCACGGCGATGGGCGATTCGTTTTCAAAAAGCTCAACCACAATTGTGCCTTCCGTCGTTTCCAATTTAACGCGCGGCAAATCGTCGGCAGTTGCCTCCGCTTGTCGGAGCTTTAGCTCACGTTGCCATTTCGATTTGGCCTCGGACAGGTTTTTCTCTAAATCGGGTGGAAGTTTTGCGCCCGTGGCAAGAACTTTTTCGAGATACATGCCAGCGCGTTCGAAATCCTGCAACGCAAAACTGGCTCGAAACGCCTGATAAAGCACGGGCGCCCCAGCGACATCGGATTTGATGAGCAAATCGCCAATCTCAAGAGCGGCCACCGGATCGAAGGCCTGACCCTTGGCTTGTCCATCAATTTTCGTTGACATCAATTGAAATAAATGTTGAGCAGCGTCTGGGTTCTGCTTTGGAGCTGATTGAAACGAGGCCCGCGCAGCGGCGTCGAGTCCAGCCTTAAACTGTTGGTTCCGCGACTTCAACTTTTCGATGTTCTCCCTAATTTCCCGTTGTCGATCAGGAAAACCAATCGGAATTGATCCATACAATCGGTTGATTTCCTTCTCGGTGCCTGCAATTGCTTTTCGAAGCGCCAGGAAATCTTCCGGAACAGCCACTTTGGTATCCTCCTGATCCGCAAGCTTTGTCGCAGGTTGAATGGCTGGAGTACCTGGCGGATCAAACGGCCGTTCAGGATTCGTTTCAGGGACGAGCTCTTTTTCAGGGACAGCCTCTTTATCAGGAGTAGGTTCAACGTTAGGGGCAGGTTCCGTTTCAGATTCCGTTTTATCGCTTTCAGGAGCGTCCGGAGTTTCGGTCGCGGGAGGTTCGCTAGCTGGTGAATCTTGCTCCAACGGTGGATCGCCAAACGGCGATTGGTTGATCGTCGGTTCGATCACTGACGAGTCTTGTTGCGAGGCGATCGCGGTCAAGTTGGTGAAAAAAATCAGACAAGCGGCAAGCGTCAGAATTGGCGTCAGTACCAACTTTCTGCTGGTTGAATTCGCCTGTGTCCTCGAACCAGGTTGGCAAAAAATGGGTTGGCAACAAATCATGGCATCTCACTTCAAATGAAACAATTTACTTTTACAGAAACACTACAGCCTAATTCGATTTCACTGGAATAGGCTCATAGGGATGGTTTCGTTTTCTCAGCACGCGGGCGGAAATGATCTTGTCTGGGACAACACCGTCAATGGCTGACTCTTCGTCCTTGTCACCGATCGACACGGTAGCTTCAACTTTATCGAGGTTCTCGATTCCTGAGATAACGCGACCAAAGACCGTATGATGTCCATCGAGATGCAGCAGAGGTAACAAAGTGAGATAAAATTGAGAGCCCGCGGTATTGGGCTTTCCACCTTGATTAGCCATACCGATTACACCGCGAAAATTGCGTCTTGCATTCTTGTTCGAGTATTCATCACGAATCACATAGGGAACAAACTTGCGGGATTGCAAGGTAAACAGCCCGCCTTGGGCAACCGACATTTCCATCTTGTTTTTGACGACGTGATGGAACAAGGTATCGTCATAGAATTTACTCTCAACAAGATGAATAAAATTGGCAACCGTTTCGGGTGCCTCATTTTCAAATAGTTCAATCACCATTTTGCCTTTGGATGTTTCCATCTCAACACGAGGCAAATCATCTGCTTCTGCTTCAGATGTTTGAAGCTCTCGTTCGCGTTCAAAATCGGCAATCATCGAATCAAGGTTGCGAAAAAAAGCTTGTTCGATTTTTGGCAAATCCGTTAATGGATGATTGGCCGCTTTCAGGGCGACGCTGGCTTCGGTAAACCGGTTGGTCAATAAAGCAGCACGGGCGAGGTTAAGCTGCACATCCGACCGATCCGGATCACACCGAACCAATTCTCGCGAGATTTGATAAGCTTGCTCGTATTGTTGAGTTCCAAACGATTCGGCCCAAAGCAATCGGGCAACTTCCAAGACCTGTGCATCGGGATCAGGAGCGGTAAGCAAGATGCGGGCCGCGCTCTTCATCTCTTCAGCGGCTTGCTCGCCTTTCTCGGTGGCAGCCTTCCAATTCTCTTGCCAAGTTTCCGCTTCGTCTTTCGTTGACTGATAATACAGCGTGCCAGCGCGTTGAATATCCTTCATGCAAGCACGAAGCGTTTGCGAAGCAGCAGCGAACTTTTCTTTCGCTGTCGCCACATCATTGGCTGAAGATTGCGCGAAACCCGTCTTCGCAAAGACGAAGATTAAGATTGCGAGGCCGTACATCAAGAAAAAATGTTTTAATGTCAATATCAATTTCCAAACTGGAACATCGTCGGATTCAGGAGTTGGCTCGGCAGCCATCGATAGCTGAACTATAATTCTAACGTCGTTATTTTTTCTTTGAACCGCCATCCTAACCTCAACAACTAAAACATGCCAAATTTTAAACGTGGCAGAAACTTGAAAGACTGGAAAACCAATCGGGCTGATGCGGGACAAGGCAAGCTACGAATTGTGGGCGGAAAGTACCGGGGCCGACCGGTCATTTATTCCGGCGATCCTGTGACGCGGCCCATGAAAGACCACACTCGCGAGGCATTGTTTAATCTGGTCGGCGGCTGGGTTGTGGGAAAAGCCTGCTTTGATCTGTTTGCCGGCACAGGAGCGATTGGTATTGAGGCGATTAGCCGGGGAGCCGAAATCGCAATCTTGGTGGAACGTCACATTCCGACTTTACGTATCATCGACGAAAATGTTCAATCGATCGATGATCAAATGAATGTGCGAGTGGAGGGCTCTGATACTTTTTTTTGGGTAAGGCAGTTTCTACAATCGCCCGAGAGTTGGCCCAAGGAACCGTGGCTGGTGTTTTGCTGTCCGCCGTATGTGCTGTTCGAAGAGCGCACCGCCGACATGATGGAGCTGGTTGATTCCATGCTGACCGCCGCGCCAAAAAATAGTCTATTGGTCGTCGAAGCCAAAGAGGATTTTGATCTTGAACAACTACCTCGCCACACCGAATGGGAGTTCCGGCATTATTCGCCTGCGAAGATTGCCGTCTTCAAAAAATGGTCGCAATTGACAGAGTAGCGTGTAAGAGGCTTTGGAAGTGATTCCAATCATAAAGTTTTTTCGAAGCGATCGATCAGAAGCCTGACTCGCCAGCGAGGATGCCGCAAGTCACGCGAAACGTTGCCTTGGTTTCGCGTCGAACTATTGTCAGCGCAATTTCGAAATTCTGACATCGGTTTGCAGGGGCTTCAGTGCTAACGCACTGGCTTCCAATCCGGTTTCGTCAACGGAGGTTCACTACCACTGTCAGGACTGCGACCGGTTGATCTCGCTGGTTGCGGCGAGTCCTCCGTGGCTTGTCGTGGCTGTCGCAGCGTTGTCGAAGCGCGAGTCGCTGGAGTCCCGTTTCCCGATTGGCTGAGAGGCGCCTTATCAGACTGACGCGGATTATTTGGCTGAACTCGCTCTACCGGTTCGCCGGGATCGATTTGCTCAAGCGATTCGTATTGAAGTTCACGATTGGGCATTGCGGTATTTGGCTCGATCACGCTGTTCGAATTCAGCGGCAAATTCTGAGACGGTGTCGGCTCTTGTACTTCGTAAATGACTCCGTCATCGGCGTAGTATTCCTGTCCATCGGAATAATGCTCATCATAAATCACTCCTCCATCAATTTG
>JBGSKR010000165.1:0-3981 GCA_041741135.1 Mariniblastus sp. | reverse complement strand
ACTGGTCGGTCTCACCGCCAATGAAGCCATAGAATTTGTCAAAGCCTTGATGCGTCGGCCAGCGATCGAAAGGTCCTGAGACACTGGTTTCCCAAGCGGCGGTTTCATGCCATTTGCCAAACGCGCCGGTGCTGTAGCCGTTCAGGCGGAGCATTTCCGCGAGCGGTGCGACGCTATTGGGAATGGCGCCAGTGTTGCCCGGATAAGCCGTGGCGGTTTCCATGATCGAGCCGGCGTTGGCGGTGTGATGGTTGCGCCCGCACTTGAGCGCGACGCGGGTCGGTGAGCACAGCGCAGTCGTGTGGAAGTTGTTGTAACGCAGACCACTTTTCGCCAGTCGGTCGAGCGTCGGCGTCGGGATCGGGCCGCCGAATGTTGATGTCGCGCCGAAACCAAGATCGTCGATGAGAATGATCACGACGTTGGGCGCACCCTTCGGAGCCTCGACTTCAAAGCGTGCTGGCGGTTTCGTGTTGCGAACGTCGAGTTCGGTGGACCGCGGATACTCAGGCTGCGAGATCGGCAAAATCGTGCGATCAAAAGTTTCTGGCGAATTGCTGGTGGCTTGGGCGAAGGCCGTCGTTGGCACACAGAAAAAGGCAACCGCTGCAACGCAGGATGCAATGAACAAAGACGTTTTCATGTTTTTATTTCCTTTGAAGTCAAAGTTTTGTTTTTGTTTCGCGATGCGGCGAGGGGGAAATTTTCGGCGAAGCGGAATTTGATGTGGCTGCTTCCCCAGTTAGTTGAACTACGAAAGTGTTTTGTCAGCGAACGAGCGCGTGAACGGGGTCGCCTTAAGCAAATCATTATTTTAAAACCGACTTTTTCGGCGGGGCCAATGCACCGCTCTTCTGGATCTTTAATTGCCGTCGGGAGTCAACAATCGATACCGTGTCGACTTGCGTTAACCTACTAGCGATCATTCCTGGTTACGACTAACTCATATTACTCAGCGGCTTTGCTCACGCAAGTACCCAATGCCATCCCGCCTCAATAGCCGAACGCTTCCCTCAAGAAAACCGCTCGCCAGCGTCATCCGGATCGAAGTTTGTGCCTTGTTAATTCGCAGTTAACATGTCTAGCCGAAAATTTTCGAATCGCTTGTTTGGTTCCACCGCGACAAGTGACATCCGATTTACTGCATAAGTTCCATGGAGATTTGGCGACGGCTGAAAGGGAGATAAGAAGGGTTTTTCACAAAGAAAAATGCAAGTTTGCGAAACGATGCAAGTTTTTCAAATTTTGTTGGAAAAGTTCAAAAATCGGAGTATAGTGATCGGCGTGGAAGCGGAGGCTTAACTTGAAAACGACAAACACTGAAGTTACATCGACGGTTCCTGTCAACGATGGCTATCGGGCGACATGGCCCAACAAAATTAAAATTGGAAAGTCAAATGAGCACTCAAATTTTTGCAGCGACTGTGGCTCTCTTACTGGTACCCAGCGGTTTACTAAATGGCATTCTATATGGCCAAGCAGTTCTACCGACGAAAGCGGCGGTGTCCGCGGATCAAGATCCAATGGAATCGGATGTGAAAGCGATTCGGTTAGCATCAGCAGACTACGTCGCGGCTTTCAATGATCGCAACGCCAAAAAGCTTGCGCAGTTTTGGTCCGAGAATGGTGTTTATGACGTGCCCGATTCCAACGAACAACTGAAGGGACGCCTCGCCATTGAAGAAATGTTTAAGGAGTTGTTTGCTGACGATGAGGAAGTCGAGATGAATGTCACGATTGATTCGATCCGCTTGATTAGCAGCAACGTGGCCTGCGAAAAGGGGCACGCATTCGTGTCTCACGAAGGTTCAACTTCCGCCAGTCAGTACACAGCGATTTACGTGAAGGACGGTCAACGATGGCTCCTCGATAGCATTGTTGATACGAATGTAGATCTTTCAGACTCGGAGCAAACGCCGTTGGCAGAGTTAGAGTGGATGGTCGGTGAATGGATTGACAAGTCCGAAGACTCGACCGTTGAAACGGATGTTCACTGGACCGCAAATGGAAAATTCTTAACGCGTAACTTTCGCGTGTCGGCTCCGGGCAACCAAGATTTTTCAGGCACCCAGGTGATCGGTTGGGATCCGATCCGGCAACAAGTTCGCTCATGGGTGTTTGATTCCGAGGGCGGATTTTCCAATGGATCATGGAAACGTAAAGGTGAAAATTGGGTGGTGGAATCGACCGGCTATTTGGCCGACGGGCGTACCGCAAGTTCGATCCAGGTCTATGCGCGTGTTGATGACAATCGTTTCACTTGGCAATCCTTTGGTCGTGAAGTGGACGGCGAGCGATTACCTGATATCGATGAAGTTCAGGTCGTACGCAAAGAAACGCAAGTCAGCAACAATTAACAAGTTTGAATCGATCAAGTTGGCAACGGAACAAATAGAAAAAAGGTGTTAAAATGTTTTTTAGAAAATTTCTGGTATCGGCATTTTGTTTGGGGCTGATGTTATGCTTCACCTGCGATGCGTTGGCCCAACGTGGACGTGGCGGCGGTGGAATGAGGGGCGGTGGTGGTGGAGGTGGAATGTCGATGAACCGCAGTCCCGCCATGAGTCGGCCTGCCCCTCAGATGAACCGCCCGTCGCCAGCGATGAGTCGGCCTGCCCCTTCGATGAATCGGCCGGCTCCTGCAATGAACCGGCCCTCGCCGAACATGAATCGACCTTCCCCCGCCGCCATGAATCGACCTTCTAGCGGAATGGCTGGTGGAACTCGCCCTGGTGGTGCAAGTGCCAGTCAGATGGGCGCCAGATCGCCCCAGTCGTATCAACGACCTAGTCAAGGTGATTTGGGGAACTTTTTAAATATGCCAAAGTCACCATCCACTTCTCAAGCTGGTCAGTCAGGCCAGTCGAGGGCAACACGAACGAGTCCCAACACAAACTCTAGCGCGAGCACACATAGCGGCGGAAGTGCCAGCACGCGTGACGGAGATGGATCGGGTAGTAGATCATTTGTCACCGAAGGAGGCTCGACCATTACCGTTGGCGGCAAATCCGGTAGCGGTGTGACTGGGGGCGGAGCTCAAGTAGGCGGAGCCATTGGCGGAATTAAGATTGAAACAGCCGGCGGCGAAACTTACGGTAGAGTGAGCGGTGTCGCTGGCGGTACCGATGGAACGAATTCTGCAGTCCGTGGAGGGAGTATAACTGGAGCTTCCGATGGACAAGGAAACAAGGCTGTCAATGTGCGCGGCGGATACGCTGATTCGTCCGGCTATCGCCAAGGTGGTTCTGTGACTGCCTCGCAAAATCAATATGGATACACTTCGGTTGCCGGGAGAGCAGGTTACGGATACGGAAATGGGACCGGCCAAATTGGTTCGGCTGCGGCTGTCCGAGGCCCCGCTGGAAACGTCGTTTCCGCTGGCCATGGTGGTTCGTTTGTCAACGGTCAATTCGTAGGCGGCCAGTCATGGAGCGCGGTCAATGGCAACTACACCCGATGGAATGCGTTCGGTCCGGGATATGTTGCCAACTATCCCAATGCTTGGTGGCCAGGGCGATGGGCTGTGGCAACAACAGCATGGGCCACCGCAACCTATGCGGTGGCTGGTTCCTATTGCGGCTGTGAATCAACCGACGGAACTTATTACGACTACGGCGAGAACGTGACGTACGAAGACGGAGCGGTTTACCAGGATGGAGAAGCCGTCGCGACTGCCGAAGAGTATTATCAACAAGCAGAAGAAATTGCTTCTGACGGTACGGAAACGGACAATGAAGATTGGATGCCCTTGGGAGTTTTCTCGCTCGTTGTTGACGGGCAAACTCAAACAGACAAAGTCGTTCAATTGGCTTTAAACAAAGAAGGCGTCATTCGCGGAAATTACCAGGACTTGGTCACCGACAAAATGATCCCAATCACCGGTGCGGTCGACAAGGAAACACAGCGAGTCGCTCTTAAGTTGGAGGGTAATGACACGATGGTGGTCGAAACCGGACTTTACAATTTAACCAACGATGAAGT
>JBGSKR010000164.1:0-2392 GCA_041741135.1 Mariniblastus sp. | reverse complement strand
GAGTTTCTCACAAGAGGAAGTCTGGCGACATCCACTACGGGCGGTGAATCTTCATTGGCGGCTTCGCCTGAATCTATCGTCATTCGAACCGTCCACTGCAGCGCCCCATGCTGACGGCTACGGAGCTTATCACAAATCTCGGTGACCAAGCGGCCAATAATGACGACAACCGTTTCTCGATGACGCGTGGGATAGTCCAGCAATTGCTCGGCAGAAAATTCAGCCGGTGGACGATGAGCCATGATCGGCTCCGAGATCGTCCCAAAAGCTTGATCGATGCGGTCATGAATTTCGCGACCAAAACGCATGGCTAATTCCGGACGCGGCAATCGCAGCACTTGCTCGATGGTTTCGATGCCCAATTGTTTCAGCGTCGCAATCGTGGCCGGATTTAAACGTAACGCTTCGATCGGCAAAAGACGAAACGCATCCGTGCTCTGCGGCGGAACGATGAGGTGGGACGATGATCCCAGCGAAAGTGAAGCGGACGAATTGTTCGCAAGCAGGGCAGGGGAGGAAGCAGGGGAAGATGAAGCAGCAGAATAAGAATCAGCGGTTACCGAAGTGCGACCGAAATGAGCGAGGCCCCAAGCCATCCCGATCGTGTCGGCGATGGCGATGCGAGCCAGATAACCCGTTTCCCGACAGTGCTCGTCGAGATCGTGAATCAAACCCCCTTCGTCGCCAAACAGATGAGCCAAACCGGTGACGTCCAACAGAATCGCACTGCGAGCCGTCGCCGAGTCAAATCCGCTTGTTGATTTTTCTTCAGCGGGCGCCCAGCCAACCACGGGGCTGAAGTGAGACAGCGAATCGGCGAACTGCTTTAGCGCTGCCAAGTCCGCCGCCGGATCATGCTCGAAAATTTCAAACGCGGCACGAGTTCTACTTAGTAACGATTTGGCTTCACTGAGTGACATCTCCGTGCGAACACCATGGCGGATCGCCAGCGGACTGGCGGCGGCGACACGTTGACCGCGACGGGGATCGCGGCGGAACAACACGATTTGTCCGCGCCGCAGTTCGGGCTGGCTGACGACCAATCGCTGAATCGACCAACTGGGTAACCAGAGACAGAGGATGCGTTGTTGATTCACAAGATTTTTTAGGAGTTTAGAGTTCAGGTTCCGTAGCTTGCAGTTCCGTAGCTTGGACATTCCTATCCGAGCACTTACCAACGTAGCTTGGATATTCTTATCCGAGCATCAACCAACGCGACGGACAGGAATGTCCATCGTACTTTTTTGGTTATCTCGATTCGTTCGCTCGATCCTTAACAGTTCTATTTTTCCGGTGACATGATTGATCGCCAATCCGATCGTTTTTCCGGTATGCGTGCCTCGGCAACGTGTGAGTTGCAAACGGACGGATTGAGTGGGGCCGGTGGGGTTTTCTTCCGAGCAATCGTAGTGGTAGGGCGCAAGCCTTCCGGTTCCTGGCAAACCGACGTTACCGGACGGTTCGCGCTGTTCCGCTTCGAAATGCTTCACAGCGCTGACTGTCCATTGGACTTCCGCCCAACTTGGCAAGCGGGCGGCTGACAGCGGCTGAACGAACAAACCCAGACAACCGCTCGATTCGGCGGACAATTGAAACCGGCGAAACCAGCGATCATCGATTTCGCCGATCGGTCCCCAGACGGCAGCCACTGCCGAGCAACGCAGCGACTGATCAATCGCCCACAACAAATCGTCTTGATCGCCGGGCTTCGTACTCGACGCCGAGTTACCGCCAGGCGTTCGCAACACGATCAAATTATCAAGATTGATTCCGAGTGCTGCGGCGGCGGGCGGAAAAAATTGCTGACGCGGATCGGCGATGACCAACGCTCCGCCCTGCAAACAAGCTTGTTGGGCCACTCGCAACGAGAGAAAATCGGCAGCTTCACCGCCCGCCGTCAGCCACTGAACCAACGTGCCGCGCGAGTAACCAGACTGAGGCAACAATTGATCAAGTGCAGGGCAATCGTTGGTGACGACATCGCCGACCTCGATTCGACCTGCGGTTTCGGTCTCGCGAATTTTATTTCTTAGTTGTTCGATAGTGTTGTTCATGCTCGCACATCCTGACCGCTGGCCATGACACCTTTGGTCACATCGGCAAGAAAAAATGAAAAATGAACGAAAGTGTTCTTATTTACATTTGTACAGATTTACACCAAACTGCAAGCAATTAGCCAGGAATGCGAAAAATGGTGAGAAAAACCAAGAATCGCTGGGAAACAGCCAAGAAGTCGCCACGGTGGAAAACGTGTTGATAGAAGACGCGCGACAAGGTGCAGCGCGAGTAGGTTTCAGACATTTACCACCCTTGGCACCCAAATGTTCTCAAAAAATAAAACTTGACCACCAGCGGCGGCAAGGTCGAATAGCCACGGGAGTGGCGGCAGCAA
>JBGSKR010000163.1:0-3079 GCA_041741135.1 Mariniblastus sp. | reverse complement strand
TTGGTTTAAACCAGTATGCGCAGGATTCAAACGCCGAAGCTGCTGGCAATAGTGCGCCTCGCGCTCTCGCAAAATCTTCGGCCGTTTATCGCAACGTAGGACGCGATCTGGTTGATACACTGGAGGATAACGAGAAAGCTTTAGAAGGCCTCAAGCCTGCCGAATTGCCGGAGGAATTGCAAAACAAGTCGCCGGAAGAAATCAAGCAGCACGTTGCCGAGATGGCGAAACGTCGCGCCGAAATCAAAAAGAAAATGGCCGAAGTCGCTCGTGAGCGTCAAGCTTACATTGATGCCGAACTGGCCAAACAAGCAACCGCGACAGGCGAAGCAACCTTGGGCGATGCCTTTTCGGAAGCAGTACAGAAACAATTGAAAGCTTCGGGATACGAGCTGGAAAGATAAGATTTTAAACGGTTCGTGTTTTGAGTGACAACTTCAATCGCGTCGGCAATGTGCCGACGCGATTTTTTTTAGGCGTGCGGCAGGATTTGATTGCCTGTAATGGGACTCGCCAGAGTTCCTTTGTAACCTTTCAGGGACGGTAGCCGGACTCGTGAGAGTTCGGAAATTTGCCGAAAAGACAAAACCGAAGTCTCACGACTTCGGCCACGAACAACGCCTTTACGCGACATTTTTCCAAATCACCGTGAACGGTTACGTTCTTTTGATTGCGATGGAATTTTGGCGAATCCCACTACGAGTTTGCGAGGGAATTCTGGCGAATTCCACTACGGGTTGTCTAAACAAATCTGCCGCTTGCCTAATACACTCGCGACTCGTGTTGCAACCGCGATAAACTTGCTTCTAACTGATTGCGAATTTCGGTCATCAATGGATCAACAACTGCGCTGCGGTCGCGCTCGGGCGAAACTTTGATCGCTTCCCCCATTTCCAATACCACTTTTAGTTGACCATGCTTGCGGCATTTGCTGCGCAAGTCCTCTTCGAATTTCTCGACCGTTTCTAGAATGCGATCGATCGACCGCAAATCGGTCAGATACTTGTCGGGATAGCAGTCGATCTGCTGCGCCAAATAAGTCGTCTCTAACTGCGCCCAGCGGCGATTTCGCTCTTCGACGCCAAGTTCGCAGCGACTGATTTCGGGAAAAATTTTCATGCGGAGATTTTTGATGCGTGTCGCAATGCCGGCCTGAACAGTGCGACCAAGCCACTCAATCTCCAACGGATGCAACAAGCGATCGACCATTTGCGATTGCCGCTCCCGCAACGTCGCTCCGGGAACCGAGTCAATGCAATACTGTAACTCTTTCAGCGTCAGCAGCGCATTGCCGATTTTGATGATCCGGTCGAGCAGTGGAACCGAGGGAGTGGCTCGCCACGTCAGTTGTTTTTCGATGTCAGTCAGGACGGGACAGCAAGCGGCTTCGACATCGCCTTGATAGAGATATTTGATCGCGACCGGATGAACGACGACTTTTCCGCCGTCTCGTTTGGCGCGGCGTTTGGCGGCCGTGCGGGCGATAAACGCTGGCCCGTCCATTAAAGTCATCAGTTGGTCATTCGTGCGGCTGGTTGCGCCTTCGGCAAAAATCAGCAGCGGTCGCTCCGCTGATTCGAGCACATTAATCGCATAGTCAACCGAAGCTCGATCGAGTCCCTCTCGATTGACAGAGAATCCACCCATCAAACGCACCATGAAACGCTCCAGCCGTCCGCTATTGAACAAGTGCCAACTGGCCATCGTGTATAGCGAACACGGAGTCTCGCGAGCGATATGAAACATCGAAATCGGATCAGCGGTGCGGGGATGGTTTGGCGTCAGCACGATCCCGTGACCGGCCGCGATTGAAGCGCGCAGCCGATCAAGATGACGGCATTCATGATCGATGACGCCTTCACGTTTTCGTAGCACTGGTCGAAAACATCCCAATGAAATCAAGACTCGCTGTGGCCAACGAGTGGTAATCGGCGGGACGAATTGATAGGGTTTCTCGATCAGAAGGTCTTGCATAGATTTCCGTGATTATCGAACAACTAACGCAGCGAAAATCGAAAAGAGGAGACTGCCTATCGAAATGGTAGTCATTACGATACCCATGATCATGCCGGTTCGAGTGAGACCCTCGCCTGCTCGATCCATTCTCCCGATTTTCATTTGTTTTAGGTCAGCACTTCCCAAAACACACGCCAAGATTCCTGGGACAAGACATAGATTGCAAATGATCGAACAAATTCCCAATGCCAAAATTAATCCACCTCGGTGCGCCACCGAGTGCTGGCTAACATAAGGTGATGCCGATGACACGGGAGCTTGGTACGGATTGGATTGAGGTGGGGTTCGCCGAGTCCCGCTCGCTTCGCTTGGCTGGCTGAACCAATCGTCGGAAGGAAGATCGCGGCTGAGTGGTTTGGGCGAATTGGAGCGATCCGAAAATGGATCAGGTCGGGACTGCCAATTTTGATCTTCCTTCGAGCCGAAACTTACTCCGTCGTCGTCTGTCCATGAAACCGGCTCAATCAAATTCAGCGTCTGACATTTCGGACAGCGAGCTTGTTTGCCCAGATGCTCGTCCGGTACCCGTAGTACCGATGAACATCCATGGCATCGAAATTCAATGGTCACGGCAAAGCCTCGTTGTCGATGAAAACGGAAAGTAAACGCAAAATTACGATGGACATTCTTGTTCTTCGCGCACCCAACAAAAGTACGATGGACATTCCTGTCCGTCGAAATCAATGCTCGGACAGGAATCTCCAAGCTACGGTCAATGCTCGGACAGGAAAGTCCAAGCTACGCTTACTCAGCATTGTAAAACTGATCGACGGCCAACGGTAGAATCCTCATCGCACTTTCGGCAATCTTTTTTTGGGCTACAATTGGCGGCGTCGGAATAATCGACGCTGACCAGTTTGTATCCAAAATTACTTTTTTGCTACCATGAAAATTAAATCTGCGGATTCCTGCCAATTCGATATTCTCTCGCTCGGTGAAGTCATGTTGCGGCTTGATCCCGGTGAAGGCCGCGTGCGCACGGCGCGAAACTTTGAGGTTTGGGAAGGCGGTGGCGAATACAATGTCGCGCGCGGTCTGCGGCGATGTTTTGGAATGCGGGCGG
>JBGSKR010000162.1:0-3287 GCA_041741135.1 Mariniblastus sp. | reverse complement strand
ATCTCAGGACTTATCCTTATATCCATTGACGGCGGATTAAGCTTTCCAGTCGATGATTGCTTCGGTACCAGCACCGGGCGTGGCGATCGGGTACTTACCGTCCTCGTCAGGCTTAACGGGTGCCTCGTCGTCCATGCTATGGAGAGCGTCGACATCGCACAGCGAAATATCGGAGTTGATGGCGTCTTCCCATTTCAGGAATTTTCCGGTGTAGGTCGCCAGTCGACCAATGATGGCGGTCATTGTACTTTTTGCGCCATATTCCGCTTCGTTTACCATTTTTCCGTCACGCAGGTCGGCGAACAGATCGTGGTGCTCTTGTTGGTGACCTTGATTCTCTTCGCGACCACCATTGGCCTTGAAAATTTCTTTTCCAGCAGAGTCATAAATCACACCGGCTCCGATGTTCGACCAGCCTTTGGCGCCATGCACGTGCTCGGAAACGTTGTTCCAACAACCGGGCATGTGTCGGCACATCGAGAACATTTTGTGACCATTGGCGAACGTGTATTCGACCGAATGGTGATCGTAGATTTGACCCGAGTCGCGGCCAATGCGGACTTGTCGACCGCCCTGCCCTTGGGCATCAATGGGGAAGTCGTTCATCAACCAGTTGCCGACGTCCAGGTTGTGGATGTGTTGTTCCGCGATATGGTCACCGCATAACCAGTTAAAGTAATACCAATTTTTCATTTGGTAGGCCATTTCGGATTCGCCTTCGACTCGACCGCGAGTCCAAACACCGCCGCCGTTCCAGTAGACGCGGCTGCAAATCAAATCACCGATGGCTCCATTTTGAAGTTCAGCGATCGTTTGTTTGTAATTCGCTTCATGGCGACGTTGCAGTCCGACTTGGACGAGTAGGTTCTTTTGCTTCGCAAGTTCGCCAGCCTTAAGAACGCGGCGCACTCCGGGAGCATCCACGGCAACGGGCTTTTCCATAAAAACGTGTTTGCCTGCGTTAACGGCGGCTTCAAAATGCAGGGGCCGGAATCCAGGCGGGGTGGCGAGAATGACCAAATTGGCGTCAGATTCGATGACTCCTTTAAAAGCATCAAAGCCGGTGAACTGACGGTCTTTTGGGACTCGGACTTTGGCTGCATACTTGTTCTCCAAGCCTTTAACGGATTGATCGAGTCGATTTTGAAACGCATCCGCCATCGCAACCAATTCAACGTTGCCGCTGGTCGTGCTCATGGCTTGCATGGCAGCTTGCGTGCCGCGACCACCACAGCCGATCAAACCAATTTTCACGGTGTCCGTTCCAAAAGCGTGAGCAGAGCGCGCAAGTGAAAGACTTGGCATGACCATTGATCCAACCGCCGCACCAGCGATGGCAATTTTGGAACTGCTTTGTAGGAACTCCCGGCGTGATCGAGGCTCGGACGAACTGCCTTGAGAAGGAGTGGATTGGGAAGAATCACAGATTGGATGGACGGTGGTTTGATTCTTTTTCACTGATGGCTCCTGGGTGAGTAAAGTAGTTGTTGTTTAAGTAGCTTCACGCCCGCTTCGGCGGTAAACATTTTACTGAGTTCACAGACACGGCTAAGAATTACCTTCAATATTCTAGCGACCGGGACAGTCATTTACAAATCATCGCAGCAAATCGCGGGAGTTGGGATTTTTCGTGACGATTCAATCGGGTGATGCTGCTCGAACGGGGGCCGCTGAAACTTTAATCGGATTAAATTTAGTGGCCTTCTTGTCTCTGTGACTTCAAAGGAGCTAATATTAATCGATTCCAATCCTTTAACTCACATTCTCGCGACGGCAATTGCGACCCTTGAATACTCACTCTCCGTTAAAAGACGCTTTAACGATGTAGCAGAAATAGAACAAAATGATGAATCATTTGAAATCTAGTTTTTTAATTTATTGCATTCTACCTCCGTTGATGCTGGGGTGTAGCCAATCCTCCACCGAAACGATCCGACTTCCTTCGTCCAATAAACTCGATGTATCAGACGACGCAAATGCCAAATCGGCAGAATTGACTGCTGCAGAGCTTAGAGCGAACACCAAGGATTTGGAGAAACTGAAACATGAAGTTGCGAAGGCAAAGACTGAGATCCATGCCGTCAACTCAGAGCTGGAAGTATCGAGACAAAAACAAGTGTCATTGTTAACTCGATTAGCTTCAGCCGAAGAAACCTGGGGGGAAACGATGGGCGGGTATTTGTAAAACGGCGAGCTTGAGGGAATGCGCGATCGCCCCAAAGAGCAGGTTTCGCAGGCGTACCCGTTTCCGGCTTGTTCCGATTTCGGGTAGCAAGCAAAAACCGGTACGCCTTCAAAGCCTCAATCAAATGGCTGGAGATTTAAACGCATCGTTAATCACTCGAGATCCACGCGCGGCGTCGTTCTGGTCGGCTTTTGCGGCTAACCGTTAAACGACATTTCTTATTAGCCGTGAACGGTTACCGAATTGACATGAATGCAGGCATCCTTCAATTCGTGAAGATTGGTGAAATTCGTGCCAGAAAATCGAAACCCAAACCATCACAAACGTGAAGAAACAAAAAAACGGATGCCTCACCACTTTGGTGAGGCACCCGTTTTGAGGAGAGATTCAATCGGCAATTTTGTTTCGAATTGCTGATTCAACGATTGTTTTAATCAGACGAATCGATCCGCTTAGCTGCGTCGGCGACGGAGCAAGGCAAGAACACCAAGACCACCGATCAAGGCAGCCGAAGGCTCTGGGATGGCGGAGACCGAGATGCCGTTGAGGAAGATGGCGCTTCCGCTATCGGTCAGCGTCAGGGTACCGGGGGTGAAGCCGAGACCCGCCACGTCGAAGGTCGGCAAAAGGTCAGGCGATGCGGCGAGTGTGCCGTAATCGAAGATCATCACCGAGCCGCCATCCTGAAATCCGCTGCCCAAGGACAGGGTCCAGTTATCGTTGAGGTCGAGTATGCCGTTAACAACTGTGAGATCGCCCGCCTCGAAGAGGTAAGTGGAGCCGTTGTTGACGGTGAGGTCATTCAAGAAGGTCAGCGTGCCGGGGCTTGTTCCTGGGCTGAGCGTGCCGCCGCCGTTGATGGTGGTGCTTCCACCGATAGTGCCGATACCGCCAATGGTGCCGGCGTTGGCTACGGAGACCGCACCCAGCGCCAACGACTGATCGCCGTTGACAAGCAGCGTACCGGCCGACACGGTCGTCGTTCCGGCGTAGGTGTTCGAGTCAGAAGAGAGCGTGAGGATGCCGGAGCCTTCCTTGAGAATCGAACCGTTCCCGGAAATTGCACCGCTAAGAGTCTGATCGGCCGAACTGAGGTAGTTGA
>JBGSKR010000161.1:0-9259 GCA_041741135.1 Mariniblastus sp. | reverse complement strand
CAGCAAACCGGAAATCACGCGATTTAAAGGACTTGGCGAGATGATGCCCAAAGTTCTCTGGAGTACAACGCTCAATCCAGAAACCCGACGCATGTTAAAAGTCGAAATCGATGACCAATTGGAAACCGACCGCGTGATCAGCGATCTCATGGGCCGCGACCCCGCCCCGCGTTTCGAGTTCATCATGGAACGCGCCGAAGAAGCCGAGGAGATCGACGTTTGATCCGAACAAGCTTGGGATTCGATTTTGACTTGACGAAAGTTTACGTGAGACCGTTTTCGAGCCGCAATCTTCTACCAAATCGAATTTTCTACCGATTCTATCCTTACCTAAAAATCGACCATGCCAATCCATGCCCCGTTGCAGATTGCCTGCCTGCCAAACAAAGAGTTTGGTGAACTCGACTACAAAGTGTTGTATTTTCACCAATTCATTTCGCAATTTCCTTCCAACCATCACTCGATTCCATTTAGGCCGTCAAACGTATTGACACCTTTGTTTTCTGACACCTTTGATTTTTCAGGGCAAGTATCAACGACAATGAAAGCGAAACCGTGATAATGGACGTTTACCAACTAGCCGTCCGGATCATCGAGCAGTTCTTGTAATCGCGGTCGCAATCGATCTGAGTAGTACTCTAACCATGATTGGTCGATCATGCCCAAAGAGATCATGTCTCGCAAATGGACACGATCCTTGTCGCGGTTGGCATTCAGTTTCATGGCAACGAGCGTGCGAAGGGGAACGGTGCGAAACTGTGTTGTCTCGGTCGAAGGCTCGACATCAGGGTTCGGGTCGCCGGTTTTTTCGACCCTTCCAGATATCAGTACATGAACCGCATCGCGAGCTGAGGCATCCAGATGTTCCACGAACATGTCCAATCCGGCTGTCTGCCGATGATGGAAACCGGCATTGGACATCGCTTGAATTAAGGCGGGCAAATCCTCTTCTCGGATTAAAATGTCGACGTCGCGGGTCGTACGCACCGCCGCTTCATCGACTTGGGCAACCCAGGCGCGGACCGCGAATCCGCCAACCACGGCATAGGGAATATTGGCTGCTTCGACAATTCGAACGGTGGTTCGTAGCCGTTGATTTACTTTTTCCACGGCCCGTTCCATCCTTGCATAAAGCTGTTCGCCAGTATATCTAAATTCGATCATGAGCCAATTATAGCCGCAATTTCCACTGACAGCCAATCGCAGTGTAATTTCAAGCCTTCGGTTTTGCTCCGGCCCTGCCGACTCGCACATAACGAGTCTCGCGACAAGCGAACGTCGCGCATTGACCGTTGTATTGCCAACAGTCCGCGCAATGGGGTGTCTTGCAACGGTTGCACATGACCATGTTTTGCGTGATCGTTTCGCTGCAGATCGGACATTTTACATCGGCGACGACGGAAGCTTCGTTGACGTGTAGAAACTCAATTCCATCGACGTTGACCAGCATCATTTGGTCAAACAGATTTAGCCCAGACTGCAAAAAATCATCAAGACGCTGAAAGTCTTTGATGTATCCGGGAATGGCGATCGACAACTGTCCGCCAGAAATGGAAACAAGCATTTCACGGTGCTCGGTCAATTTGAGGATTTTTTCCAGTTGCCATTGAACGGCAGCCGTTACCAGTTTGATGGCGAACTGTGGAAAATTAGTCTCGATATGAAACGTTTTGAAAAACGGTTGGTTGGCATCGGCATCAGTTAGAGTTACGCTCCGCAATCCGCGGGCAGCCCAATGAGCCGTCTCGGACAACCCGCTGCTAATTTCCATGCGAAATTTTCGCTCGGGCCAGTTCATCACCAGCTCCGTTTGCCGCCGTCCCGTGAATCGATTTGAATGTCCGTTTCGCAACACGCAGTTCGTCCGCCCGTAATCGATAATGAGGCTGGGGTTAGTCAATGCGTAGCCATACATCACCCCGCCGGCTTTCTTTTTGCCACCGTAGCGAACACTGAGCCGATTATACGCCTGGTTCCAGACGCCCAGTCCGCGCAAGGCGGCCAGAATGTTTCCACCAAAAAAAATCGCAGCGATGATCATCAGCAGAAGAACCAAGATCATTCCTGTGCCCCGTCGTCTCGATCTGAATTCGATTTGTCTGAGCGTTCGTCAAGTTTTCGGGCCGCGTCCACGCTTCCACGAGCCACATAGGCAATGGCTCCTCCTACGGTTCCGCAAACGACTCCACAAATCGCCAACCACCACCATTCCAGTCCCGCAGATGAAGTCTTGCCGCCAGATGGTGCTTCAGCCGACTTCGAATCGGAAGCGGTTGCTACTGCATCGGATTTGTTTTGTTTGGCGCGAGCGCTGACCAGTTGCGATTGAAGTTGTTCAGCTAGCTCGGATTTGGATTTCAGTTCTTGTCGCGCGGTTTCCGATTGCTTGACAGCTTCGTCGCGCTGCCGGTTTAGTTTTTCGGCGAGAGCCTGCTGGGCGATTAAGTTCGATTTGAGTTGTTCGTTTTCCGATTTCAGATTCACCCAAGCTTCCGCCCAATCGGGTTCTCCCGTTTGAGCTTGGACAACGCGATCTAGAACTTCCCGCCAGACTTTTTCGCGGGCAAGCAGCGCTTGCGTTTCGGATGCCGTTGGAGATGACGGAGCCGATTGGTCAACGGCGGCGGTCTGCGGTGGCTGAGTTGGCACTGCGGGAATAGAAAGCAATTTCCAGGCAATGATCGCGAGTGCGAGAATTGTCATTGGCCACAGCGTTAAAAAAGCGAAATCGAAAAAAGAATTTTGTCCGTTTCTCAGACTCATCGTTGTATCTCCTGCCCTGCCAAATGAAATTCCACC
The DNA here is from genome assembly GCA_041741135.1 of Mariniblastus sp. Classification (GTDB taxonomy): domain Bacteria; phylum Planctomycetota; class Planctomycetia; order Pirellulales; family Pirellulaceae; genus Mariniblastus. The sequence goes on along the minus strand of JBGSKR010000161.1, from coordinate 6,460 downwards.
CGCTTGATAACGATCTGCCTCGTCCCGCCAGCTCAAACCAGTCACGTTGATTAAACTACCGGCATCGCCAGTGAAATAGCGAGGATCGGGATTCGCCAGCGGTTGCCGATTGTACTGCCGCGAAAAAAAATCCAGCTCCTGAGCACGAAAACGATTGGTGGTCAAATAAAATCCCCCCGTTTTCTTCGTAACGGGTTTCTCAGGTTCGCTCCACTGAAACCAGCCTCGATCATCCGCCACCGGATCGATCACGAGGGCGACATCGAGTGGTCGATTGAAAAAGTGATTGCAAATGAACAAATCCATCCCCGACAAAAACACACTCCAGCCGGGATGCGTGTGATACCAGCCGACCATTTCCAAATCCGGTCGATACTGTTTCCGATCGCGAGTGATCTGGCTCCACGTGTCGTGCGTGAATTTGAAACTGCCTTTGGTAGCTTCGTAATGTCGAGCCCTCAGGCAATCAGAAATCCACACGAACGGTTGCCCGTCAGCATCGACCGCTTGCTTCCCCAGCATCACGCCGCCGAGTTCGACATTTGTATTGGTTCTCGCGTGAGCTTCCATATCGCGCATCACATCGAGGTCTACGTAAATCGCAAGCTCGTGCTCGCCGACCAATCCCACCGTCGCCACCAAAAAATGGGCGTCTTGATCCGGCCGCAGCGCCGATTTCGGCTGCGTTTGTTGCAAGTCACCAAATTGGATTTCGGAGTTCACGAGATCGTTGTGTGATTCGATGTGAATTAGACAGGAAGGTTTGACGACGAGAAAATTGATTTAGGTAAGAAGACGATGGGGCTAGCAGATGTTGGGGTTAGAAAATGTAGAAGGGCAATCCTGTATCTTTTAACCCCACTATCTTTTAACCCATTTTTTTCAGCAGTACAAAAAACTCGGACTCTTCACTGTCAACAGATAAGATATCGAAATCGGGGATGCCAAGTTCCGCGAGCGTTCGCTCTAGCAGCGGTGAAGCGGCATCGATTTCCGAAGTTAACACCGGCGCGAACGCTTGTCCGCAGTTCGAACACAGGCCGCGACTCGAGCCGACTTCGCACAGCGGTTGATTAATCTCAGTTTCTGAACCACACGATCGGCAATCAAGCCGCAGCAAAAAATCTCGATCCAATTGCAGGCTAAGCGATTCGCGAGGCACGTTATTCGCTACAGCGACGGCGGCAAGCAGTTCACCGACCGTCGCGTCGTTACCGAGCGGCAGCTTCTGAATCGGCTCATAAGTTTCATGAGATAAACAATCGTCGCGGCGAGTGTATTTGGTTTGATAGAAATTATTGACGACCCCGTTGAACACGAGTGCGGTTCCTTCGGCGGAAGGCAAATCGTGCAGCAGCTTAAGTGCTTCTTGAACTTGCAGCCCACCCACGATCGAGGCAATCGTTGGCGCCGTGGGGACTTTGCCCATTTGAATGTCTTCTCGTTTCAGCAAGGGGCAACTGTAACGCAGCGAGATCAATCGATAATCGTTTTCGGTCATCGCGCATTCGTAACAAGCGCCATCCGGCGGGACGAAAACTTTGGCGACGCCATTGATTTCCTGAATGCCGCCATCGATCCAGGGCGTGCCGGTTTTCCAGCACATCCGATTGACCCACAACCGTGCCTCGCGATTGTCGAGACATCCAATCACTAAATCGCAATCGCGAACAAGTCCCAATCCGATTTTTGTCATTACATTGCCGTGGATCGGCACGACTTGACAATCGGGATTCAGTTCACCAACCATCTTGGCGGCCACGATGGCTTTTGATTGTCCGGTGTGTTCGTGGCGAAACAGGACTGAGCGAGAAAGATTCGATTCTTGAACTTCATCGAGATCGATCAAATAAATTTTCCCCAACCCTAAGAGCGCCAAATTCTTCAGCACCTCATTTCCAAGTGCGCCGGCACCCACGACCAGAATTTTCGCGGCAGAAATTTTAGCTTGATCCCACCAGCCGATTAGTCGCAGTCGCGAATAGCGGTCTTCGTCGTCGATGATCAGCGGTTGGGGCGGTGGTGTAGATTGATTCAAAAGAAAACTCTTATCGAACTTTGGCAACTGCGGAAATTTAATGTACTGAAAAAAGAACTGCGATAGGTGCGATCCAGCTCAGCAATGATGCTGCCGCCCCTACCGGGGCTTTTTTGTTTTTTGTTTACGTGTTCCCACGGCTCACGCCATGGGCTTTTTGCTGCCGCCACTCCCGTGGCTAACCCAGGTTTCCGTCGCGAGCGATACATTATTGGCAGGCGATTGCTTAATCGAGGAACAAAATTCCATCGCTCGATTCGCGAGCGGGACTGGGTTCGATAATTTCGATGCCGGATTCGATGATCTCGATACCCGGTGCAATGAACTGTCGTGCAGGACGCCCAATTGAAGTAGTTTCAACCACTTCCGCAAGCAAAATTTCCGAACTTGGTTTTGCAATGGAAGCCATTTTGGGTTTGGGCGGAGCGTTGCTGATTCGATCGCGGATCGAGCGTGCATCCAACGGAAACTTGTAATCCTGCTGTTGCTTCGCCCAGAGCGCGGCTTCGCGATTGTACGGGCTATCGACGTCGAAATTCTTGAAGCGAATCATGTCCCACAGCATGGTACACATTTCCGAGAGAGTCAGCGAAGGAACCCAATGCGTTCCGTACCCGCCCAAGCAAACGACTCCATTGTGAGAAATGTTTGGATGAAAGATGGGTGTCTGCCATGCGATGTAAGGAATCATGCGAGGATAAGCGGTTCCCAGTTCGACTAAAACTTCGTGTTGAGAACAAACCTCGATGTGACCATTGGAATCGCGGCGAACTCCGTTACCACGAAATTTCATCCGGTACTGTTTGGGCGGAATGCCAGCAGAATCAAATGAAAATATCGTGCTTTCGGCGCGGAGCAATTTCACCGATTCGAAATCGGAATTCAGCCGGCGATCACGAGGTGATTTACGCATGACGACTTAACCTGCCACGATTTCTGGATAGATGATCAGGTGATCGCCATTGTTGACGCGAGCTTGCACCAGCGTTTCTGTTTCGTGCAAACGTCGTCCACCTTCTTTGTGGTCAAGGCTGTAGCTCATCGGTTGACCGTCGGGGCCAACCATCGGCAGATTCATTTTAGTGATAATACTGGGCAAGATCTTTTGCACGGTAACATGGTCGGACACCACGGCTTCGACACTCTTAGCGCCCGTCTGATCGAGGAAAATGACTTGTGTCCCTTTTTGTTCGGCGGTATCGGCCATCGTTGATTCCTGTGTGTTGGTCGTCGTCGGACTTGGATCGAGCACTTTGACTGTGAAGTGCGTCAGAAATCCATAAATTCGTCGGTTATTCGGATTCGCTGCTGAATTCTTGGCAATGCTGTCCACAATTTTAGCAGATTTTTCCTCCTATGGGACGAAGGCGAGACTGTCGGTAATCGCGGTTCAAGATTCCATAAACGACGACATCTTCGAAGACGCCCCATTTTCGGATGTGCTCTCGCAGCAAGCCTTCGCGACGAAAACCGACTTTTTCGAGCACTCGTCCCGAAGCAGGATTTCGCAGCATGTGTTGCGAGTGAATTTTGTGCAGGGCCAAAACCTCGAAACCAAACTCCACGACCGCTCGCGCTGCTTCCGTGCAAAATCCACAGTTCCAGAAAGGTTCGCCCAACCAATATCCAAGTTCAGCGGATTGGTTGGCTTCACTAATTTCCATTCCGATCGCGCCCATCAATCGCTCGCTCTCCAAGTCGCAGATTGCGAACACGACGGATTTTCCTAGCAGCCAACTTTCGGGTTGATGAGCGATCCACTTTCTCGCTTGGCCATCGGGATAAGGAAAATCAATCGAGAGCGTGTTAGCAGCAATCTGACGATGGTTTGCTAGTGCTTCCATCGCTGGCGCGTCGGCCAGATCGAACGGACGCAGACACAATCGTTTCGTCCGCAGTTCAGGGCGAGTGTCGGGTTCGTTCAACAATATTTCCGCGGTTGATTGCGATTGGCTCATGCTGGGCCTGAATTGATGGCGAGTACGGTTAGTTGCTTTGTTCCGATTATAGCGAACACAGGCTGAATTTTCTGGCAGAAAAGCGGATGGTTCCAGCGACCGGCTCATCGCGATGATTTCGTAACCTAACTTTCTAAAACGGCTGCGACATCACCAGTCACTTAAACATGACAAATCTAGCCGAACTTGCCCACAGACCCGAGCTTGACCATGACACCCTCAAATCGATTTCCGAACGACGATTCTTCGCCTACCCATTCGAACAGTTTTGACTCGGTTTCCGAATCGGCGCTTTCCGCACATATGCAAAAACGTCAATACGGAAAGTTTGAGCTGACCGATGCGGTTCGCCCTGCACTTGATGAGAAAATCAAACCGACCGCAGGCTATCGCCACGAAGTCTACGTTGATGAGGAAACGAAATCCAAAGTCCCGGTGGTGATGGCAGCAGCGTCGCGCGAGAAACTGTTTCCACTGTTCATGCAATTGATACAGAAACTGGGCCCGACCGTTGATGTGGTGCTTGAAACAAGTCACGAAAAAAATAAGAACCAGCACATCGATATGTACCGCGAGCAAATCGATATGCCCGTGCTGTGCAGTATCTTGTGGGAGTATGAAGACCTTCTGCTGAACGACGGTTGCACCGGCATTGCCGTTCTCAATCCCAACACACCGCAAGAGATTCAGTTCGAAGAGCACAAGCTGTTGATCATTTACGGCAGCCCTTTAGAACAGTTCGAGTTCGTACTGGAATCGCATGGCGTCTGCGAAGATCAAAAGTTGAAACTGATCACCGAAGCCGAGCATGTTCATTCTTCCACTGAAGCCTACGCAAGACGCTTCGAGCAACTTCGAACGGATTTAGGACTTGATGGCGAACATAAGTCCGACGTATACAACGGTGATCACGAGGGAGAAGCGTGGGGTGATTCTTATGGCGATTCGTGGAACGACGACGCCGCTGGTGGGCTTTGCTAACGCTCAAATCTCAAATCTAGAATCCGAAATCGGAGATTTGAAAGCTCAATTCTGAAATCGGAAATCTGAAAGCCGAGATTGGTAACCTGGAATCTGTTAAAGCGTATCCGACGTCTACACGATTCCGTTCCAGCTTTGTATCATGTCAGCATGGACAAATACTCTGAAAATCCAACGCTTCCCCTGCGAGTGCTGCTGGTCGATAACGAAAAAGACCTCGCTCGCGCGATGGCGGAAGCCCTCGAACGAATCGGCCTCAAGTGTACCTTCGCGACTTCCGGCCCCGAAGGCGCAAAACTTCTTCAGGAAAACAACTACGAAATCGTCGTCACCGATTTGATGATGAACGATGTCGATGGGATGCAGATTCTCAAGCAGGCTAAAGAAATTCAGCCCGATTGTGAAGTCATTCTCGTTTCCGGACACGCCACGGTTCCGATCGCCGTCGAAGCGATGCGCGAACAAGCGTTCAGCTTTATCGAGAAACCGATCACGCCCAAACGCTTGCAGGCCGTTGTCTCGAAAGCCGTTGATGCGGTGCAACTGCGACAGCAAAACATGAACCTCCAACGGCGACTCGATGAGCGATTCGGATTCGAGAATTTGATCTTCGCCAGCGACAGCATGCATTCGGTGATTGATCGCTTGCGGCGAATCGCACCGACCGATGCTGGTGTTTTGATCACTGGCGAAACGGGAACTGGCAAGGACGTTGTCGCTCAGGCCATTCATCAAAACAGTCCTCGCCGCAAGAAACCCTTTGTTGCGATCAACACCGCCGCCGTCGCCGAGCATCTTGTTGAAAGCGAACTATTCGGGCATGTCAAAGGCGCCTTCACCGACGCGATTTCAGATCGATTGGGAAAGTTCGAGTACGCGAATGGCGGGACGCTGTTTCTGGACGAAGTGGGCGACATGCCGATGCCCACTCAAATCAAATTGCTGCGAGTGCTTGAAGAACGCGAGATCACTCGTGTCGGTGATAACAAGCCGATTCCTGTCAACGTTCGCGTCCTCGCTGCCACGAACAAAGATCTCGAGAATGAAGTCGAAGCCGGTCGCTTTCGCAGCGATCTCTATTTCCGCTTAAAGATCGTCAGCGTGCATCTTGATCCACTTTCAAAACGCCGCGAAGACATCTTGCCGCTGGCCGATAACTTTCGAAAGACCGCCAACAAACGGCACGGTCGAAACGTCAAAGGCTACTCGCCCGAACTGCGACGTTGGCTGCTGGATTTTTCCTGGAAAGGCAACGTGCGTCAGTTGAAAAATGTCGTCGAAAGTTTGGTCGTGATGGACATGGACGACATGTTGGACATGGATGATCTCTCGCCCGATTTGATCGAGACGCTGCCCGCTGCTGCAAAGAAAGCCACTACGATGCAGAACGGCAGCACGTCACCTGATGCCAGCAATCAATCGAACACCAACACTCAACTTGCTCCCGCGGCACTCTCCCCTGCGTCACCTTCTCCATTGGATG
>JBGSKR010000160.1:0-4173 GCA_041741135.1 Mariniblastus sp. | reverse complement strand
GACGCTCGATGACGTTTTTTTCTCAGTCTCGCATTCATCCGCCGCCCATCGAAATCAATCTGGCAACCGTTTCCAGCCACAGTCCCGCCGTCCAACAGACCATGGATCGAATCGCCGAAAACTATGGACGACTGGATTTGTTGCTTTCAGAAGTCGAATTAAAAATCAGCAGTGACGGTCGGCTAAGTGCGATCAATGACTCGATTAAGGAAATCGAAATCAAGGTTGATGGTCGAAAACGAAAATGGCGTCCGCGCGCGAAACAAAAATCAGCAAACCCCAAAAAACCTCGGTAACCATATCTAGTGACTTTCCCAAAGCGTGGCCACTTCTCTAACTTACACTCGCCATGAAAACGGATAAACAAGTTTACAAAATTCTGGCGGCTTGTCCTCAATGGTTTTTTGATCTGACGAAAATTGAATCCCCGGGGCCATGTTCATTTCGGTCGATGGCTTTCAAGGAGGTCGAGGTGAGGGCCGATGGAGTTCTTGAGCCGGAGATTCCTAACAAGCCTAATTTTGTGGTTGAATTTCAAGCTCAATCGGATGAGACAGTTTATCCGCGAATTGCTCTGGAGATGGCGTTGCTTCAGCGGCAACGACCAACCCTGATGGTCGAAGGAGTAATCATCTTTCTCGATTCTAGCATGGATTCAAAAATGGAGCCTTGGAGTCGGATGATCCGATCTTTTTCGCTGGTGGAACAATTGATGGAATTGCAGAGGTCACAACCTGACCACCCAATGGTTGCAGTCTTTAGCCCGTTAATCATCGACAATCAGAAACAACTCGAATCAGAAGCGTTAAACTACTATAATAAGATTTCTGACAGCGGACTCGATCAGTTAACTCGGCAAGTTCTGGTTGATGTGTTCGTTAGTTGGCTGTTGCAGCGTTTTAGTGATAAAGACAAACAGGAGATTGAGATAATGTTATACGGTACACTTCCTGACTTGACCGAAACAAAATCCGGAAAAGATTTGATTCAAATCGGGGTACTACGAGGCAAAGCCGAAGGTAAGGCGGAAGGCAAAGCCGAAGGTAAGGCGGAAGGCAAGCGAGACAGCTTGCTGTTGTTTCTTCAATTTCGGTTTGGTGAGGTGCCTGAGTCCATCAAGGCCCAACTTGCTGCAGTTCAGTCAATCGAGAAGCTCGACGAATTGACTCGTCAAGCGTTGAAAATTGATTCGATTGCTGATTTTCAGTTGTGAGTATTCAAATTCACTGACGAAGAACTTGCCGATCTTCGTACTTCCATGGAATCCATCTTGTGTCTCGACTGAAACTGATCGGCGGCAAAATCTACGATCCCGCCAATGGCATCGATGGAGTCGTCGGTGACTTGTGGGTTCACGACGGAAAGATCGTCACGCCGCCCACCGATTCTGTGAACTCTTGGACGACCATTGACCTTAGCGGCCGAATCGTCATGGCCGGTGCCGTGGACATGCACTGTCATATCGCGGGACCCAAAGTCAACACGGCTCGGAAGATGCAGCCCGAGCAAACTCGCGACAATCGGGTTTCCAGTCGCGAAAACGAAAACGGATTTTTCCACAGCGGTTCCGCCGCCAGCGTTCCCAGCATCTTCACGACCGGTTATCGATACACCGGACTTGGTTATACGACTTGTTTCGATGCCGCGATCTCGCCTCTCGCCGCACGTCATGTTCACCACGAGTTCAACGATATTCCCAACGTCGATACGGGCTTTTTTACTTTGGTCGGTAACAATCACTATGCGATGCAGCGGATCGCCGAGAAGGATCACGCGGGACTGGAGTCGTTTCTCGGATGGTTGCTGAATCGAGTCGGCAGTTACGCGCCGAAAATCGTCAATCCCGGCGGAGTCGAATTGTGGAAGCAATCGGTTTATGGCAACGCGCGCGATCTTGATCAAACGATCGATGGCTTCGACATCACACCTCGACAAATCATTCAGTCCATCACGACCGCTGCCAACGGGCTGAAACTCCCGCATCCAGTTCACATCCACACGAACAATCTCGGAATGCCGGGCAATTGGAAAACAACTTTGGAGACGATGAAGTGTGTTGACGGTTTAACTGCGCACCTAACGCACATTCAATTCCACAGCTACGGAGGCGGTGACGCCAACGCTGAAACAATCTGCTCCAAAGTCCAACCGCTCGCCGATTTTATCAACGCTCAAAAATCCATCACCGTAGATGTGGGACAAGTCCTGTTTGGGCGCACGACCAGCATGACGGGCGACGGGCCGCTCGGACATTTTTTGCAAAAAATCAGCGGCGAGCGGTGGGTTTCTGCCGACACTGAACTCGAATCCGGTTGCGGGATTTCACCCATCGAGTACCGCGACAAAAACTTTGTTCATGCACTTCAATGGGCCATCGGACTTGAGTGGTATTTGTTGGTCAATGACCCGTGGCAAGTCGTGATGAGCACCGACCATCCCAACGGCGGCAGCTTCATGGCTTATCCGCAAATCATTCGCTTGCTGATGGACTCCAGCTATCGCAGCGAAATGCTTAAACAAGTTTCGCCAAAAGTTCTTCAGCACTCGGCTCTCGCTGACCTCACTCGCGAGTACACGCTTTCCGAAATCGCCATCATCACCCGAGCCGGTCCGGCGAAAATCTTGGGCTTGAAAAACAAAGGCCACTTGGGCGTCGGAGCCGATGCCGATATTGTCGTGTACAATCCCGACGACAATTATGAAACCATGTTCTCGCTGCCATACATGGTCATCAAAAATGGGCAAACGCTGATCGAAGACACCGAACTACGCCAGACCGTCAGCGGCAAAACGTTGACCGCCGACGTCGCTTATGACAAGCAGCGAAACGGTCAAATCGAAGCATGGTTTGATGATCACTATTCCATTCGAGCATCGCACTACGGCGTGCAACCTGCTGAGTTCGCGCGGTTGCAGAATTAAACTCAAACACAACGAGATGCACACTCACAGGAGTTTCCATTGACCTCGCCTCAACAAAACAACTCCGACTTCGAGCAAACACCGCTGACGCGAGGCGAGTACATCGCAGCGCTGACGCATTTTTACCGCGCCGAAATGCAACGCGCCACCGACTGGCGAATCCGCTTGGACACGACCACCAATTGGTCGATTATTTCCGTCATGGGGCTCGTTTCTTACTCGATGGCAGAAAATGATCGCTCACAATTGGGAATCATGGTGGGCATGATTTTGGTGTTTACCTTCCTGGTGATCGAAACCAGACGTTTTCGATTTTTTGATATCTGGCGGGCGCGCGTGCGAATGCTGGAGCAAAACTTCATTGGGCCAATTCTGCTGCGAGATAGAATTAGTCCGATCAAGGATTGGGGCCAAAAAGTCGCCGATGACTTGATCCGCCCACGTTACAAATTGACTTGGTATCAAGCCGTGCGAATCCGACTGATGCGAAACTACTTGCCGATGTTCGGATTGCTACTGGCATGTTGGTTGATCAAATTGGATGGGACTTATCAAAGCTTGGATCAACCTGGGCTGATGACTTTTTTCTTCCAACGTGTAAAGCACGGGGAGATACCCATTTGGATGTCAGTGCTGCTGGTGCTGGGTTTGTATCTGTACCTGATCGGCGTGATGGTTTTTGTCAAATGCGACAAGATTTCCGAGTCGGATTTTTGGAACGGAAACTTACAAGAGATCAGCGATTTCGACAAGTGAGTTACAGTTTTTCGAGTTTATTCAGCACAGCGCCCACTTGCTTTTGAATTGACTGCGGTGCCAGCAAGAAAAAGTTCTGAGTTTCAGTGTGATAAAAGTAACGAACCTCGGGTACTGCCAGTTGGTCACCAAGCGTTTCGGTAATCAAGCGCAACACTTGTTGCTCGTTCAGTGGACCCCTCAGCAGTTTTGAAAACCGATACATTTCCAAATTCGTCGATCGTGCGGCCGTCGCGAAAGTGGTCAATTGAATTGTTGATTCATCCAACACCAACAACGTCAAATTCATCGAACGCGAGAGCTGCTTCAGCACATCCTCAACCGTCGGCTCAATCAAATATCCGGGAACTCGTGTTAGCGGCGTCCAACCTAGCGGCACGAGGCTTTCCCAATCAAGCAGAACCGTCACTCCCGTTTCGCGAGCTATTTTGTCGACCAAATCAATCAACGAAGAATCAGTAGTGGATTTCAGACCGCTCGGTTTCTTAAGCAATG
>JBGSKR010000159.1:0-5208 GCA_041741135.1 Mariniblastus sp. | reverse complement strand
GCACAAGCGATTTTTTGAGCGCCGGAATTCGATCCCACGTCATTAGCAGCACGACAGAAAGCAATCCGATTACCAATGCTCCGGTGTGGATATCACCCTGGAATAGTGCCCCAATTTCTGAAAACGTATTATGGCCATCGTGCGGCTCGAGGGCCACGTGCTGCTCGAGGGCCAGGGGCTGCTCGAGGGCCAGGGGCTGCTCGAAGGCCATGTCACCCACTGGATCCTTATCGTGTCCCATTAAGTGCGGGATTTGTTTCAAAATCAGGATCACCCCAATCGCGGCAAGCAGTCCCTTGATTACGCTGGACGGGAAAAACGCCGACAGCGCCCCACCTTTGGCGATACCGAATCCTATTTGGATGACGCCCGCAAGCGCCACAGCCAACAGAAACGCTTCGAACGATCCAAGTGAAGCGATTTGTGCGAACACAATGGCTGTCAATCCGGCGGCTGGGCCGCTGACACTGGTGTGCGAACCGCTAAACAGCGTCACGAGGATACCGCCGATAATTCCAGCCACTAACCCAGAAAACAATGGGGCACCCGACGCAAGAGCAATTCCCAGACAAAGCGGAACAGCAACGAAGAAAACGACCATTCCAGCAACCAAGTCTTGGAAGATGGTTTTGGGAGCAAAGGGAGAAGGAGTATTGGGCATTTGAGCAAATCTCGATAAGAGAACGTGAAAGGTCAGAATGGGATGGAAAAACCTAGAATGTCTTGCTTGAAAAGAAAGCCGAAAACAGAATGATATGGCTCCAACGTTCCAGCAAAAAGCCAACGGCTGCTTTCGGAAAATGAAATCTTGTTCGATATTCGGATTGCAGAGGGCACGCGAGGCTACCCAAGAAAACGGCCATCAATCGCTGCGCGGATACCGAGCGCAAAGAAGTAGAATTGGCCTAACACCGAATCGGAGCCAATAACCCATTAGAAAAGCGATGGCCTTGAACCGAACGCAGACGCCCTGGCTCGACTAGGGCTGCTTTGTTATCCGTCCGCCAAACAATGTCAGCGTTGATTCCCAGGTGTCGACATTGAGGTGATCTTAATTCCACCTTTCGTACGCCAAAGAATTCGTGAATTTCCTCCGCCGAGGTTTGGCTCTCACCGCCGGCCGCCGTCATCAAAGAAGACGTGATACCCAAACTGGGCAGCGCCAAAAACAGCAGCGAAACGACAAATGCCATCCAGCAGTACTGAAGCAAAGACGATTTTTTGCAAGTGAAAATTTTCATGTCGCAGACTAGGATAACAGGGTAGTTAAGCCGCGACAACCCCGATGACCCGGGCCCCTTACTTGAAAGAATAGCAAATTCGGCCTATTTTGCTCGAAGTGGATTTGTCCGCTCTCCGCTCAAATTCGCAATCCGTTAGTCATCCACATTTTGGAGGTTCACATGATTCAATCCACTTCCCGATTCGTTCGTCTGTTCGGCGTACAGCCACCCAAACACCGATTTCACCATTGGCGCCTCCTTAAATTTGGACTGCTAAGTTTGCAAATACTTCTCGTCTCTTATGCCTTCTCGATGGGAGCGAAAGCCGACGAACCGACTGAGTTTCCCCAACCAATCCCGCAGTCTATCGAGGGTTGGCCCATAAAAATCGCCCCCGAACTCATGAAGCCCGAAAACGCTGAACTGCTTGCTTCTGCCAAAATTGCGCTCGCCAATCACTTGCAGCGAATCAAGTTTATTTTGCCGGCAGAACGCGTTGTCGAGCTTCAAAAACTTGCCATCTGGATTGACCTCAACCATCCGCTCGGCACCATGCAGTACCACCCCTCGGAAGCGTGGCTGAAAAGCAACGGGCACGATCCTGCGCTGGCAAAGCATGTTCATATCCCAAACGCTAAAGCGCTATTGGATCGCCAGCAATGGGCAAAGCATCCGTATGTGATCCTGCATGAACTCGCGCACGCTTATCACGATCAAGTCCTCGATTTTGAGAACGCCGAGATTATAGACGCATTTGAATCGGCAAAAAAAGAAGCCATCTACGATAAAGTGCTCAGTCATTCGAGTCGTCAAGTACGACACTACGCACTCAGCAATCACAAAGAGTATTTTGCCGAGTCAACGGAAGCTTATTTGGGCGTCAACGATTTTTATCCATTCGTGCGCGCTGAACTAAAACAGCACGATCCACGCATGTACCAATTGTTAGAAAAAATCTGGGGGAAGCTTGATTAGCTATTTGCCGAACAACTGAGTCCAATGGCGCCCAGATTTGCCAACGCCAATTCGGACGTGCTTGCCAAACATGTTCTTATGATGGCCCGGACTGTAGTACCAAGCTCTGACGGCCCCTGCACCACCACCTCCATTGATCGCGATATTCTCGCCTGAGGCTGAAGTCCCAAAATTCTTCGCGCGATCCCAGGGAGAAGACTTACCGGAAACTGGCGAATCGTGGCTGAAAAATTTGAGTCGCTCCATGTCACTCGAATGATCGCGACCTGACGCAGACAGCAGCAAATCGATCGTGAGGGCAGGACGACCAACCAGCAACCGCAGTAAATTGGTTGAGAGGATCGCTTTCACTTCCTCCTCGTCCAATTGTTTACCCAAATTTTCGTTCGTTGTAAGCACAGCACGATTGGCCGTTCCCATCGGCATCGCCAGTCGCAGCAGAAATTCCTCTTCATCGACCAACCATTGTTCGAACGACGGTGGCAAAAGTTCTTGCCGCGATTCAGGGTCGTTGATGTTTGAAATAAAATCTTCGTGGAGGATGGTCGCGCACCGCTCCCAGTGCTTGCCCGGTACCTGCAACTGTTCGCGCGCCACCAACAACTCCGCGTTTGAGTCGAATACACTTTTTCGATCGATAACAACCATCTCCTGCAATCGTTGGATGATCGGATCAATTTCCTTTTGAATCATTTCTTTGCTTAAATTTTCACGATCTGATACTTCCCAGAAACGTTGCTGAAGCGAGGCGACTTCCGCAAGATTGATTTCTTTCAATTTTGCTTTGTTCAGTTTTGTCAGGGATGTGTTGAATTCCTTTCCATATTTTTTCATCTCCAGTTGGACCCGTTTGTTGATCGTGTCTCGGAACTGCTCTGCTCCGAGAACACCGAACTCCAAGATTTGATCCACCAGCCTATCTTGTTGGGCCGGATTTTTACGAGCTTTTGAGTACTCGCGAACCAGCTCGCGTAGCTGTGATTTTTGATCGCGAATAGTATCCACGCCTGCTTTCTGATCGGTGGAATTGTCGTCACTTTTTTCATTCAGCTCATCGGTGGAACCTAGTTTGGGGACGTCGCACAGGGGCAACTCAAAGTCATCTTGAAACCCCAACGACAGAGGGCTACTGACAATAGAAATTACTACGAATACATAGCACCCTACCGAACCCCGCCAGCCACCATGCCACGAAAAATTTAAGAATTCAGAAAAAAATCTGGCCGTCCAATCCTTGAATCGAAACCGCAGTAGATGTTTTCGGGTATCTTGCAACATCATAGACCTCACCAAATTTAGTTGGGTTCGTAACAACAGCGTAACCCGATTAGAGGCTCGGGAAAATCTGTCTTTTATTCTAACCCACCCACAATATTAATTTAGTTGGTAATTGACTGATGGACGAAAATATCTTGCTTCGGCTGCCACGCATCCGCTCATCGCGGTTGCTTTTTTTGGTGCTAGTGATGGGGATCGGTATCGGCTCGTATTGGCTATGGAAATATCGTTCTGCGAGCCCGGTAACCAATCAGTCGCCTACCGACAACGAGGTCGTTCAAGAATCGACAAGCGAAATTAAATCCGATTCGATTCTTGTGGAAGCCAAGGCTCCGATTTCTTTAGCAGCCGAATTGGAAGTGTCCGTAAAGAAACTCGCCAGCGAGATCGGCGAGCGGAATCTACGACATCATGCGTCGTTAAATCGTGCTGCCGATTGGATTCAGTCTGAATTGGAATCGTTTAAATACACGGTCAACCGTCAGACTTTCAAAGTCAACGGTTTGGAATGTCACAACTTGATTGCTGAAATCGCTGGCACGACACAGCCCACTGAGATCGTGATTATCGGTGCGCATTACGACACCGCACCTGGCACCCCTGGAGCAAATGACAATGGTAGTGGCACGGCGGCAACACTCGCGTTGGCGGCGCGATTCGCAACTGCGAAACCCGCGAGGACTTTGCGTTTTGTGTTCTTCACCAATGAAGAGCCACCCTACTTCCAGACGGAGGAGCAAATGGGATCGCTGGTTTACGCCCGTCAGTGCCGGAAAAAGAACGAGGATATTCGCGCTGTCATCAGCCTCGAAACGATCGGATACTATTCGGATGAACCGAACAGCCAACACTATCCGCCACCGCTGAGTTTGTTGTATCCCAGCACAGGAAACTTTATTGGGTTTGTTTCCGATCTCGATTCGCGTGAATTGCTAACTCAGATCGTGAAAGCTTTTCGAAAGTCATCCAGTTTTCCCAGTGAGTTCGCTACGCTGCCGGCAGCAGTGCAAGGCGTGGGTTGGTCGGATCACTGGTCGTTCTGGCAAGTCGACTATCCAGCCATCATGATTACCGACACAGCACCATTTCGTTACCCCCACTATCATCAGAAAACTGATACGCCCGATAAAGTCAATTACGAGAAAATGGCGACGGTGGTGGAAGGGTTGGTTCCTGTGATTGAAGATTTGGTTGCGGAACAGCCGGAAAAAGAATAAGGCAAGCGGCAGAGAATTTGGTAGCCTTTCATGGCACAGGCTTCCAGCAAGTGGATTTATGTTCCCCAAACTGGAGAGACATTGCGGGCTTGGGTTAGAAGACGTTTTGGTTAAAAAATGATGTAGATCAGTCCGATATCTTTTAACCCCATCATTTTTTAACCCATTTTTATAGCAAGAAACGTGAATTGGTTTAAAACTGACTGGCACTCCCACAATTCACGAGGAGTTTAGAGCAGCTCGATCGCTGGAAGCTTACGACGATGTCTTTTTGCCACGAATTTCACGAATTTACACGAATTGGCGTCGGATTTCAGTCGTGTTTTTGATGGCGAAAACAAAAAATATTTGCTGGATTGACCAAAGGTGGCAGGGGGGCGTCGAACAATAGTGTGTATGGGAAACCCAACTCGGGAAACTCAATCATCGCATTTCACATTGATGAATCATGACCAAACTTAGAAATAAACCCGCTACCCAATATCACGCGCTCTTGGTGGAGCCAACACAAGATT
>JBGSKR010000158.1:0-2724 GCA_041741135.1 Mariniblastus sp. | reverse complement strand
GTCGAACGCAAAGTGCCCGTCATTGAAACGAAAACGGTTACAGAAATGGTTCCACAAATTCGCACTCGAACGAGAACGCGAATGGAGACTCGAACTGTTAGCGATATCCAAATGCAAACCTTTATGGTTACCGTTCCAGAAGTTCGCACTCGCACGATCTACAAAACCAAATGGCGTGAGATTCCTGTCACTCGAACAAGAATAGAATGGGTTAACGTTCCGAAAACGATGCAGCGTACGACCTTCGTTCAAGTTCCACGTCAAGTTACGCGCGGGCGGCTTCGAGAGATTTCTGTGCAAGTTCCTTATGCGGAACAAATTCGAATTCCTTATCGAGTGCGGCGTTTAGTTCCCCGCACAGTGACAGTGCCAATGAATCCATGTTGCAACGCTTGCTCGGCGGGATTTTCTGATTTGCAAGCCATCGGCGGTGCCTATCTCGAATACGGCTCGGAGCAGGTTCAAGAAGCGCTCGAATCATTTCCGCAAAATCCATTCGGATTCTAGCAACCGGAACGCAGGCGTCCCGCCTACCGTGTCACCGCTGGGTGCCTGACACTTCCAGCCTTTTGTCACTTAGGAATTGTCCCGAAACTATCTGGGTAGGATGGACATTCCTGTCCGTCCATCGACCCGCGTCGGACAAGAATGTCCGACGTACAAATCGGGAAGTTATTACAGGACAATTCCTTATTAGTTCATTGCAACTCAAGTGGAATCGTTACTTGGCTGTATCGATTTCCCTCAAACTTCAACTTTGAAATTTTGAGTACGTGAGTCGGCAACTCGAAAAAGCAGTTGGTCAGTTTTCCAACGAAGTGATTTCCGTTGCGTGCAAGCATCAGTTTTTCCACAAGCTGATTGCCGTCTAAAATCTCCACTGCAAACTCGCTTTCGGCAGGCCAGACTTCTTTTAGCAGTCGACCATCATTCGTACAGAACTTCAACCAAATCTGCTCCCCATCGGTTTCAGCTTTCGCCCAATAAGACTTGGTAGCAAGACCATCGTGGCGATGACCAATTTCGGTAAAACCTGCTGGAGGAACCGACTCGGATTCTGATTCATGTTGATGATCGTGAAAGTGCGAGTGAGAGTGGGTTACCGTACCGATCAGACCAAAATGCTCGTGGCCATGCGAGAACAATCCGCCATGCGTGTGCGCGTGTTCATGTGAGGTTTGAAAGTCGTGGCTGTGGCCGACGTCGTAGATCGGGCGCTTGCTGATCGCGCACCAACCAAACCAGAGAATCAAACAACCCGCTAACGTTGCCGTAAACAAAAATGCTTTTTTGTTATGCAAGCGACTGATCCAGCTAATACTCATCGCTAATGACTTCGCCACCGCTTATCGAAGCCAGCGCACGATAGGTCGTAATATCAATGTCTTCCGAGATTGTGTGTACCGATCCATCTAGAAAAACGAACTGAGCCAAACCACGATGAGGTGCGGAAACGCCACGATCGGCGCCTGTGC
Source organism: Mariniblastus sp. (assembly GCA_041741135.1). GTDB lineage: Bacteria > Planctomycetota > Planctomycetia > Pirellulales > Pirellulaceae > Mariniblastus. Next base: position 1,249 of record JBGSKR010000158.1, on the reverse strand, counting down.
CTTCTCCACGTGCTTGATTCGGGCCATACTCGGCATCAAACAAAACCATGTGCCCATGATCATCGTCGGGTGCATCGATATCACGGATCGCGGCGAACCATACGTTCTCGAAATTCGGATGAGGTGGAGTGCCGATGGGTTGTCCATCGGTATCGAGGACGGGGCCGTTCGTTCTTTCACCAATCGCCAGAGTTGACGAAATCCCGTCGGTGATGTTGGCAAATCGAGTTTTGCTGTTTCGAAAAAATGGGCCTTGGCTATTGTCGGGTGTCGCATCAAGGTTTCGATCGTCACTGGGATTGCCAGGAGTATCGGCAACGCCAGACGCCGGCCCCCAATTGGCACAGTAGCTCGCCGCAGCATACTTCTCAATCGGCGAAACCGATTCGTTTCGCACGACGAAATTATTAAAAGACCAATGATCGGTCGGGCAGACAAACAAAGGAAGTTGAGTTTCTCTGGCGATAAGATTGGCCGCGTCAAATCCTGGCAACTTGAAATTGATTTGATTGTGCAAGTTTGCTTGTTCCAGATACGGCAAAAAGTACGCACCCCAAGCTTGCCCAAGATGGTTTGCGCTCTGAAAGCCACCGGCAACCGAGTAGCCCGTCTTTGCCGCGTAGTTGGCACCAGAAATAGAAGCGTACCCCGACGGAAACTGGCGCAGCGAACTTTCGTAATTGTGAAGCGCCAAACCTAACTGCTTCAGATTGTTCTTGCAGGCCGTGCGACGAGCCGCTTCGCGAACTTGCTGAACGGCTGGCAACAGCAGTCCAATCAAGACGCCAATAATTGCGATCACGACCAGTAACTCAACGAGTGTAAACGCGGAACGCTGTTGGTTGAAACGAAGATTCATGTGCATGGACTTAAGGGGATGGGAACAAACTTGTGTCAAACACCAGCCAACGATTCTAAACGTTCCGGCGGGCGTTTCAAGCTTTCATCAACGAAAGAGGCGCACTGCGCAAGAGAGGCAATTTAAGCTGCATTTGGAGGGGTGATTTTAACATTGTCTCAGTTGACCGATTTCTCTAGGCTTTGGTCTGATTAATGCCCGCAAACCGCTTCTTGAATTTCTATCCGGATGTAACGCAATGTCTCCCTATTCTTCGGCCAAATCAGAACTTGTTTCGGTCATCGTGCCGATCTACAACGAAGTCGAAAACGTACTGCCGATGTACGACGAATTAGTCGAGGCTTTATCGCAGCAACCGCGTCCGTTCGAGTTGGTGTTGGTTGACGATGG
>JBGSKR010000157.1:0-11931 GCA_041741135.1 Mariniblastus sp. | reverse complement strand
ATTTGCTCGGGAGCCAACCACATTGGGAACGCTCCGGCAAAATGCTCGATCAACAATCCAATGAACCGTTCCATGCTGCCGAACGGAGCACGGTGAATCATGATCGGACGATGATTCATATTGTCCGCACCGACGTAGTTCAAATCAAAACGTTCGGGAAGGGTGTAATCGACTTTGACGGTTCCGGTTTGCCATTTTCGTCCGATGCAATCTCTGACGACGAAATCGATCTTCGGTCCGTAGAACGCGGCTTCACCTGCTTCTTCGGTGAACGGAACGCCGAGAGACGCAGCGGCTTTGCGGCAAGCCTCTTCCGCCAAATCCCAGTTCTTCGGATCGCCAACGTATTTGGCGCTGTCCGGGTCACGCAGGCCGACTCGAACGGAGAATTCGTTCATGCCCATCGTGTCGAAGACAATTTTGACCAACTCCAGACAACCCGCCAGTTCCGCGTCGAGCTGCTCCTGCGTGACAAACAAGTGAGCATCGTCTTGGGTGAATCCGCGAACGCGAGTCATGCCGCCAATCTCGCCGGATTGTTCCCAGCGATACACGGTGCCGAATTCTGACAAACGAATCGGCAGGTCGCGATAACTGCGTTGCTCCGAGGCGAAGATGCGAATGTGATGCGGGCAGTTCATTGGCCGCAGCAAGTAGCCATCGATGTCGCCGTCGTTCATTTTGTTCGCCAACTCGCCGCAACTGCAACCTTCAGCGGCCAACTGCGAAAGCTGCTCGCGCATGATCAGCGGCGGATATTGGCTGTCTTGATAGTAAGGAAAATGGCCACTGGTTTTGTACAACTCCAGCCGTCCGATGTGCGGCGTGAAGACTTGATCGTAGCCTTGGCGAGTCAAGTGCCCGAGAATGAAGTCTTGCAACGTCTGACGAATGAAAGCGCCTTTGGGAGTCCACAGCACCAGCCCTTGCCCGACCATATCGTCGATATGGAACAACCCCAATCGCTTGCCCAGCACGCGGTGATCGCGTCGTTTGGCTTCTTCCAGCAGAGCAAGGTGAGCGTCGAGTTCGGCGGCGGTAAAGAAAGCCGTCGCGTACAGCCGTTGAAGCTGTGGGTTGTTCTGATCGCCTTTCCAGTAAGCCCCCGCGATCGACAGTAACTTAAACGCACCGATCATTTTCGGCGAAGGAATGTGTGGGCCTCGACAGAGGTCGATGAACTCGCCTTGTTGGTAAAACGATAGCGTTGCGTCTTCAGCAAGTCCCGTTTGGATGTGCTCGACTTTGAAATGCTGCTTGAGGTCCTGACAGACTTTCACGGCTTCGGCGCGAGGGCGTTCGACGCGTTCGAAGGGTTCGTCGAGTTCGATGATTTTTTTCATCTCGGCTTCGATTGCCGGGAAGTCATCTTCGGTTAGCGGAGTCTCGCATTCGAAATCGTAATAAAAACCGCCATCGATGGTGGGCCCGAACGCGAGCTGAACGCCTGCCTTCAATCGCATCACTGCGCGAGCCATCACGTGGGCACAGGAATGCCGCAGTGTTTCGAGAGCCGCAGATTCTTTGTTGGTGATGATCTTCAGATCGACCGGATCGGCGGAAACGGGAAGTTTAAAATCGAGTTTGACGGGTTGCAGATTGATCTCGCCCCAGAGAGCGTCTTTGGCCAATCGCGAGCCGATGGATTTGGCGACGTCAACAACAGAAACAACGGACTCAAATTTTTTGATGCTGCCATCGGGCAGTTTGACGCTGGTCATTGGAATTCCGATTTAGATGGAGAGTGCCATCCGCGAATACAAAGGCGGCGTGGCAGAAGCAGCCTCAGATTATAAGGGCTTCTGGTAGCGGCGCGAATGTCGGTTCAAGCGTGGCGTAGGCTTCGAGAGCGTGTCCACTTACCCAAATAACAATTAGCCGAAGTGCGTAAGCACACGGTTAACTTCGTGGAACCGGACATTTGTATCAAGGTCGATTCAAAACGTTTCCGATGGAAGAAGAGCATGTAACCGCCCCGTTAAGATATACTGAACGAAACGCCCTGCGAGCCAATCTGTGTGAGCGAGTAGAAGATTGGAAATACGGAAGTTTATGGCGCGGAACTTTCGGTACCGAAGACAGCGGCTACAATAAAGAGAAAACAGGAGAAGAAAGTTATGCTCAAATCTGTCGAAGGCGTCTATCGCGACGGCAAAATTGAACTGCTCGAACCGGCTCCGGACGATGCGGCTGGACGGGTGATCGTTACGTTTCTCTCCGTGGCGCCGGTTGATCTGAAAGAGCGAGGGATCGACAAGCAGCAAGCCGGTGATCTGCGCCGAAGGTTAGCGGTATTCGCCGACGATTGGGACCGCCCGGAAATGGATGTCTACGATGCCGTATAGCCGTGGCGACGTGGTGCTCGTCTTGTTCCCGGATTCCAATCTGAGAACGGCGAAGCGTCGTCCTGCGTTGGTTGTTCAGGCGGACAACCTGCAAACGGGGCTGCCCCAAACCATCGTCGCGATGATCAGCAGCAACATGGCTCGCGCCGGACATCCCAGTCGTGTGACGGTCCTGCAAGCGTCAGCGGACGGCCAGCAGATGCGGCTGCACACCGATTCCGTAATCATGACCGACAATCTGGCAACCATTTTAGAAAACGAAATCGACCGAGCCGTCGGAAAGTGTCCAAGCATGCAACTGGTCGATGATGCGTTGCGACATACGTTGTCATTGTGACATGAAAAACGGCAATGGGGCGATCTTTCGACATGCCCGCGAGGCTCAGGGTTTAACCTGCTACGCCGTCGCTCAAGCTGCCGGAATTCCCAACAGCGGAACCGTGCGGGCAATTGAAAATGGTCAACACGCGAAGCTGTCGAGTCTCGAAGCGATTGCCAAAGTGTTGGGCTGTCCCATAACTTCCTGTTTACTACCACCTAGACGTTCAAGACTAATGCCAGCAAGCTACAAAACCCCCAACAAAGCGATCGAAAAGATCCAATCTTTGCCCATCCCGACAGAAGGTATTCTGAGGATTTGGGCTGACGAAATCGGTGATACATGTTTGCAGATGCAAGTATCCTATCCCTACGGTTTTTTCGATTTTTTTTCAGAACCGTTGACCGGAACTGGTGCTTGGACCCGAGCTCAATCTTGTTTGCCGCTATTCGAAAGCGATACAAATATATTTTGCCTTGACGAAGGTACAGGAACCTTTCTTTGTTGGAACTGCGAAGATGACACAATACGCGAAATGGGGGACACCTACCAACGTTTTATTGCATCGTTCCTAACGCGTTTTATCGAAGCTGGTTTCTCTGACGAAGCGTTAGCGGAAATAGGAAGCTTTTTTGAATTCGAATTCATTGAAAAAATCATCTCCTTCGCTTGCGGAAAGTATCATCGAGAAGAAGATAAAAATATTAAAGATTCGACGAAGCGATATTACGCACCACTTCGTCGATTGCTGAAGGAAATTTCGTAGCCCTAAAAAGCGGTCAATGCGAATCTTAAGCTATTGCCTGATGCCCAACCATTGGCACTTTGTATTGTGGCTTGAGAACGATGTTGATCTTGGTCGTTTTATGCTGCATCGTTGCTTTTTAAAACAATCACGTTATCATTGAAGGAAATCCAAGAGCCACGCTCGATGCCGTTTTTCCATTTCAACTGGACACCCGACGCTGAAGCTCATCTCGCTGAGCATGGCGTCACAATCGCACAGTTTGAAGCGGTGATAAAGAATCCGGACTTCACCGAAAAGAGTCGCTCGAGTGATCGCATGATTGCCTTCGGCTCAGTTGACGGAGAGCGGCTTTGTTGTATTTACGAGCAGTTCGGTTTGGTTTTCATCGATCCGGTAACAGCCTATTTTTTTGAGGACTGATCATGTCAAAATCAAAAAAGTGGACAATCGCTGGTCAGCCATTGACTGATTCACAAGCCAAGACAATTAAGGCTTCTAGAAAAAATGGCGAGCCTCGCAGCGTGATTAAACCGAACGCCGCTCAGGCAAGGGCCATCAAGAAACGTGCTACTCTGGCGGATGCGGAAGCACGAGCGATCATGGCCGAAATGGAAAATTGTCCCGAGTTCTGCAAGACGATTCGTTTGCGAAGAATGGAACTGGGAATGACGCTTGAGCAGTTGGCCAAAACAACGGGCATCAGCAAAGCTAATCTTTCGCGGTTGGAATGGGGCCGGACAACAAATCCGACGTTGGGCACATTGCGTCGTGTCGGCGAGGCATTGAGGCTGACGCTGACTGTCGAGTATTCGCCGGTTTGAGTTTCATCGATTGGCTTCAATAGAGAAGGTCGAAACGATATGAGGTTCTTATATGTCGGTGAAAAATGTCGGTGAAAAATGTCGGTAAAAATATCGAGTGACGGAAAGGTTGTCGGAGACGTGGCAGTGGGGCGTAAGAATTGGATCTTCGCAGGCAGTTTGGCAGGCGGAGAGCGCAACGCAGCCTTCCTGAGTCTGGTCAGCAGCGCTTACCGGAACGATCTGGATGTGTGGGCGTATGTCGACGATGTCTTGAAGCGGTTACTTGCTGGTGAGACCCATTACGAGCCGTTGTTGCCTTGGAACTGGGCGGCGGCCCATCCGGAATCGATTCGGACCTATCGCGGGGTCGAGCGTCGCGACCGCGAGGTTCGCCAGCGCAACAAGCGCCAGCGTCGCCGAGCCGACCAACAGTGGCAGGCTAAACTCAAAAATCACTAAGCCAGATCGCCTGCGCCTCGCCATCCACCAGGCCACGCCGCTGACCAATAGTGCTGCGAGACGCTTACTTTTCAACATCCGGTGTGCTGCGATAAAAGGAAATTTCTTATGAATCGGTATCAGGCTCAAGTCAAACAAACGGAAGATTCCTACGTTACCACCATGGCTAACGTCCAAAAATTTGAAGCGGAAAGACATTATTTCTTGAAGTGTGTGAATCTTCAGGAAGCATCGCAATCCATGATTACACGTGGATTGATTGAATGGCGAATCGGTCACGAAAATCCAACAGATTTTTTCTTAAAGGCAATTCAGGCTGCAGAGTTGGCAGCGGAGGTGGCGAAAGAGCTTGGAACAAAAATGATACTCGATAGCTTTCTGTACTATCTTGATTCACTCTATGCGTCTGCTGTGATGGGAGTTCCATTTTCCGACGCTTTGAAGAGAATTGCCCATTTGCCGGAAGCTGAGCTTACCCATCCAAATGAATTGAAGACCCGAATTGTCCAACTACTCGATGCTCATTACTTTCTACTTGTCGAAAACGGCGAGGTGCCAGTCAGTTGGTCGGAATTGAAGGGATGGCTGGCCAAGAAAAGAGGCTTTAAGTTGTACATCGAAACGTTCCATTCGTATGCTCGAATTATCGAGACTTCTCACAACGGCGATTTAAGTGTTGCCCAAAAGTCGATTTTGGACGCAGAAAAACTTTATGGAAAACGGCCCAGTGGACCGCATGTAGGATCGAACTGGGGCGGGGTACCGATCTTCAACGAGGAAATTGTCGACATTCGTTTGGCCGCAGTTATTCGCAAGGCGGAAGAAATTGGCGGCTCAGGATTTGGGCCGTTGGAATCCATTCACCGCTGGCGGTGGTAATCGTGTCACGAGATGAACAAAACGGGGATTGCGGTAAGAAGCTTGGCGAAGGGAGAAGATGAAATGAAGTAGAGCATGACATTTGAAACCTTTGATAGTGACCCTGCCGGTGAGAAGCCCGTTTGGTAGCGTTTGACCAACGGCCAGAAGCGAGTCTTGCGACGTTTAAGGTAACGAACCAGTCGAAGTTTATGCCACATTCAGGCTGGAAGCTGAGGCCATTTCACACAAGCTGGAAGCTTATGCCACATTCAATCAGAGACTGTGGACATGTTTTTTAATGAGGTTCAGCAGTCGCGTTCGGTTCGGATGGTCGGGTTCCAGATCCAGAACCATTCGCCATTGCTGGACGGCATCGGCGTAGGCACGAGTTTCTTCCAGGGCATTGCCAAGTTTCATGTGAAGCGACACGTTTTGGGGACTTTCGCCAACCGCTAGTTTGAGATACTCGATGTAACGATCAAGCTGACCTGCTTGATTGTATTTTTCCGCCACGACCGTGTAAGCGTCCACCAGCGCGGAAGCATAAGTCTCCGCATCGAGTTCGATCGCTTTTTTCAGATGCTTAAGATATTCGTCGTAACGCGCCAGCCCCAAAGCACTCTCGGCGTTGTAGTAATAATAGAGCGCTTGTTCTTTTTCGGATTGATCGCCAATCAGTTCACCAAGCTCCTGATAAAGTTGGTGAGCACGCTGATAGCGGTGAGCGTTGAGATACGTGTTGGCTCGCAACATTTGCAGTTCCACCTTCGGCGCTTCGCTGTCGTCGATAGATTTAGCGATCTGATAGATGGCAGACGATTTCGGGGCGACGCGGAAAACGTCTTTGCCACCGGGAACACGCTCGATCAAATACCAGTCGCCGCTAATCATGCCCGGCGTTCCCGCCGCAATCGTGGCCACGGAGACTTTGCCAAAGTAGTTGCGGAGATTGAAATAGCTCGACGCCAATTTGTAATGCAGCACGGGGCTTTCCAAACCGAGTTTGAGAGCGGCTTCGAAAGCTGTCACTGCCCGAGCGTAGCGATTCTCGGCCAAGTGGATGTTGCCGAGCTGGTAATGATCCATCGCGCTGCCGTCGTTCAAGCGGATCGCTTCGCGGTAGTATTTCGCGGCCTTTGTAAATTCGTCGAGGTTATAAGCTGCTTCGCCAAGCATGTGATAAGTCGGATAGTCGTGTCGATACTCAAGTAACGGTTCGAGGACGTTCAACATTTCTTGCCAACGCTGGGCCGCGTGATGGAGTTCCGCGAGCAGTTGGCCGGCTTCAACGTGATCAGGCGACTCTTTCAGGATTTGTTTAAGCAGCGATTCGGATTGGTCACTTTTTCCGGCATAGCGGTACGCGCGGGCGAGGTTGAGCCGGTAAGTCGTTTTCTCGCCAGCGGTGTCCGTTGCAACCGCGCGTTCGAATAGCTTGATGGCTTGTTGGTATTGTCCTTGGAACAAGGCATCGCGGCCTTGTTCGAAGAGGACGTCGGCTTCGGGTTCGTCGTCGGTGTCGGGATTGGTTTCAGTTTTAGTTTCCGGTTTGTCATCGGTGTCAGGTTTGGCTTCAACCTCAGTGTTCGATTCAACATCTGGTTTCGATTCAACGTCTGGTTTCGTTTCTGCGATTGCTTTCGCGTCTGGCGTTTCTTCAACCTCATCTTCATCTTGATCACCGATGGCGGAAGTCGCTTGTTCTGTTTTATCGATTGTTGCGGCGGTTTCGTCGTCTGCGAATCCGGTCACTGGGCAGGCGGCAAATAGCAGCAGTAAAGTCGCCGAGTAAATGAAATGGATCGGCGGCTTTTTTGATTCGTTTCGGTTCATGTCAGGCAATTGGTTTGGTAAAAAATTTTGAAAGTGATCTAAACTGGCTACCAATTTTTCTTGGTTTTTGTTTTTCATGAGTGGGACGTTCTTCGGTTTACTCGCTATGCTGCCGGAGGCCGCAGCGACTTTTACAGTCGGTAAGTTTTGATCCAACTGATCTGCTCTTTCGCTTTCGTGACGAGTGGACCTTGCGGGAAATTGTTCAAGTAGTTCGTGTAGGCATCCATCGCATCCACCCACTGGCCAAGCTGTTCGTAGTTTTCGGCAATCGCGACCCCGGCATCGCCAGCCTTGGAACTGCCTCGGTAGTTGCGAAGGAAAGCTTGATAGGCATCAATCGCTTTTTTGAATTGCTTGTGCTGCTGGTAGTACTCGGCGATTTTCCAACTGGCGTCTTCGGCAACGGCAGTGCCGCTAAACTGTTTGACAATCTCTTGCCAAGTTTCCATGGCCATGTCGGCGTCTTTGAGTTCCTGGTCGTAAATCTGTGCCATTCTCAGCAAGGCATCGTCGGCCTTGTCGCCGGAAACAAGAGCCGCCGCGCGGCCATACGAAGCGACGGCTTTCCGCAGCGCCGCGTTGATTTTGTCTTGACGGTCGGCCAGTTGTGTGGCAGAGAGAACTTCAGCTTCTTGAAACGCCCAGTTGGCATTGACTTGCGCGTTGACGATGTCGAACGCGCCGTTGTTGTAACTGTTGGTCGCAAACTGTTCCTCAGCTTCGGCCAATTTTCCTTCGAGTTTTAAGTTCGTGACGAGTTCCTGATTACGAGCACGCATATCGCGGCGGTTGCCTTGCGATCGTGCGTAAGCCCGTTTCTGTGCGAGATCGTTTGATTCTATTTCGGATGAATCACGCGTCACAGCCGCAAATTTACGGGCTTCGTCTTCGTAGCTTTTGCCGACCATGTAGAGCGCGTCGTCGGCAAGCGGGCTGGTAGGATATTTCTCTGCCGCAATCAAGAGCGCCTTCCGAGCGGCCTCAGTATCGCCAAGCTGCAAGTAGATGACACCGACTTCATAGAGTGCATCGTCGGCTAAATGGCTATCGGGCCAGTTTGTGGCGACCTTGCGGAATTCGATGATCGCTTTGACGCGATTGGTAAGTTGATCGCGAACGATGGCGCCGATCTGAAACTGGGCATCGAACGATTTACGTTGGCCCTTCTCATCCTCGACGCGCTGATAACGCTCAAGGTCTTTGAGAATCTCGATTCGCTGATTGGCGATCGCGGCTTTAGGATCGCTCGAATACACTTCGGCGAATTTTCGGTAAGCGTCGATCGCATCGTTCCAGCGACTGAGGTTGATCGTGCATTCAGCAATTTGCCAGCGAGCTTCCTGCGTCCACTGGCCGTTGTCATACTCCGCGATCACACGATCGTAGGCCGCGATCGCGTCGTTCCAGACTTCGTTCGTTTGGTGAATCTGGCCGATCATCGTCAGCGCTTGTCCCGCCAGAGCGTGCTGCGGGAAACTATCGACGAAGGTTTCAAGAGCATGCAGAGCCTCGACCCATCGCTTCTGGCTCATCAATTGATTGGCAATTTCAAAGATTGCACTTTGCATCGCTTCATCGTTACCGCCACGGCTAAAATTCAGCTCGACATACGCTTCGACGGCCTGAAGTGGTTGGTTTCGTGCTTGATAGGTTTGAGCAATCTGCAACGCCGCCTGCTGACCAAGTGGCTCGAGCGGAAAATTATTTGACAAAATGTTCCAGACCGAAATGGCTTCATCGTGATAGTCGCGACCGGCCAACTCAGTGGCAATCTCGGATAGCATCGTGGGGATCGAACTGATTTTTGGATGATCGTGATAGCGCTGAGAAAGTAGCAACAGCTCGTTGGCGGAACGAACATACTGTCCACGAGCCAGCGTCGAACTGAGCGATGCCACGACTCGGGCTTGCGTGAGATAGCTGCCCGCGATGTCCCATTGGGCTTGATGCCGCAACTCGTTTTGATCGGGAAAGTCAGTGACAATTCCCTTGAGTTCCTCTCGCGCCGTTTCGAAACGTTCGTTGACCGTATCCAGCATTTTTTGCTTGGTGCTATTGTTCTTCACTCCGACCGCTGCCCACGCAAGATAGTCGCGAGCAACGTCTTGACGAATTTTCGGAAGCAGAATGTCTTGAGGGTCGTCTTTCAAGAATCTTGTCGCCAGTGTTGCTGCATGATCCCATTTTTTCAAACTGCGCCAGTGGTCAATCATGACGAAGATCTCGATTCGCGCTTGTTTCGCAGTCGAAGTCTCTGAATGGCGATTTCTTAAAGCCTGCAACATTTCATAAGCCTTGTCAAAGACCAATTGTTGACGCTTGAGCTCGGCATCGCTAAGAACAGCCACGGTTTCGGCTTGAGTTTGCTGGTTTGCTTGCTCATTCTCTGCTGGAGGCAGGTTGAGTTGCACGGTGTTGTCACGCAGTTGGGCAACCAAAGCCGCTTGATTGCCATGATGACGCTGCAGCGCCGCCAGCAAGTGAACGTCTCGATCGGCGCGATATTTGTCGTCGTCTTTGAAGTTAGAAAAAGACACACCTGGCAAAACGGGAGCGGGTAAATCTGCTGTCGCGAGTAGATTACTGTCAACACTTGGCGGCGCTGCCGGTTCACCACCGGCAATTTGAGTCGCGCCGGTTTCAGATTTGTCTGCCGATCTAGTTTGCGAAAGTTCACTGAGAATCTCATGAGCATGAGTCGGCATGACTTGGCCCAGCTGGCAGATGGCCTGAGCAAACTCGATTCGTTCGGGCTGCCGCAGGGGTAGTTTTTGGTTTAAGAAGTCACCGTAAATTTTGTCAGCGACATCCCACGCACTCGCCCGTGCGTATTGCAAACCGACTCCAAGAATCTGGTCGATCGATTGTCGAACGTAAATTCCATCCGGGTAGTTCGCAATCAAGGATTGGTAGGCGTTGATCGCTTGCGTGAATTCAGCGCTGAGTTCGGTTGGCGGCGCGGCGTCTTCGGGTTGCTTTGCCAATTGTTCGTTGAGCAATCGAGTGGCATGACGGTTCAGAACTTCGGCTTTCGCGAACGCGGCAAGCTCGGCCAACGAGGCCTCGTTGTGCTTGGCTTGATTGAGCAACTTATCTTCGGCCGCCCATTTTTCAATTTGTTGATAAATTTCAGCGGCAATCTCTCCATGCTGATGACCGTCAAAAATGGTCGCGATGTGAAACAGTTTTTCGACAGCAGTGCTAGCCAGTGGATCGCTGGCGTATTTTTTGATGAACTGTTGGTAACCTTTGATCGCGGCAGCAAACTCGGGAGTTAATTCCATCGCGTCGCGGCCACCAAATGTCGTTAGCAAACGTGCCAGATCACGATTTGCCAGTTCCAGTTTCATGCTGGCGAGTTTAAATTCTGCCCATTTGTCAGCGTTGGCGATCGGCTCTTTGGCTTTGATGGCGATTGCTTGTTCGGCGATGTCATACATTTCGAGTCGATGGTAATGTTGAACAATCGTATCGAGGAGGCTGCGAGCGGACGCGAGACGTGGATCATCGTCCGCCAAACCACGTTGCAGTTCGTAGGCGGATGTGGCTGCTTTGATCAGTAAGGGATCGAGTTCTGCCGCGACTGCGAAGCCTTGTTTCAATCGGTCGTTGTCGCGTTCCACGATCTGACGAACCCACAGACCGGTCACTAGCAAATCGGTTTCAAATTGTTGTTTTTTAGGAAGCAAATCTCGAATCGCCGCGTAGGCTTCTTCGACAACCTCGTATTGACCTGCCGCAAGATTCATTGAAATGGCAACGTTGATTTTCTGAAGTGCCAGATTCGCTTGCGATGGCCTCGCGGCGATTAAGCTTTTTAGAACCTCGATCAATTGTTTCTGCGGATCATTGAGTTGACGATTTTCGTTTGGTCGCTTGGTCGATAAGTGGCGATCAAATAACTGATTGGAGTCAGCGGTCAGCAAATCAATGAGGCGCTGGTTGGCAGTGACCCAAGCGTCTTTTCCTTTCGGCTGAGCGGCCAACAGCCGTTCTTGCGTGCGCACTGCCAGCCCGTCGGCGGTGATTTGTGTGAGCGTCGCTAGTTCTGTCACGATCTGGTCGATGGTCGCCATGGCAGTTGTGACAGCGTTCGCTTGACTGGCATCGGCGATGATAGGAAGCGCAATTTCGATGGCCCAAGTTTGAGTTGGCTTCGGGGAATCCGGATGATGTGGCCACGGAAGCTGCGCAGAAACTGCGAGAACTTGATTTGCGAGTTCGGCTTGTTGCGCCCAAGCCGGAGCGGCTGGAGTGAGCCCGTTAATCTCACCAAATGTTATCAGCGCTTCAGCAAGATCTTCAGGCAGCGGACCAGCGACGAGCCGCTGTTCGTTGGCAGCTTCAGTCAGACGCTCGATCGCTACGCGGATCTGAACACTGCTCAGTGCATGCAACACGCGGACACGGCTGGTCGTGGGAAGCTTGATCTTCAACAACAATTCGTAAGCACTGGTGGCGGCTGACAGGGCGCCATTGGCCGTGTAACGTTGCCCAACATTCCCGAGCAATCGTTCGGTTAACTCAAGTGCTTCGGCGTTTTTCTCCGTCGTTTCAAGA
>JBGSKR010000156.1:0-5898 GCA_041741135.1 Mariniblastus sp. | reverse complement strand
ACCGAGCGAAACCATCGCGATTTTCTCAGGACTCGCTCGCGATATTTTGACGATCGAGCGAACTTGCCTCAATTTCCTGGGACGATTGTCGGGCGTCGCCTCGCTGACTCATCAGTATGTCACCGCTATCGAGGGCACGGGCGCGCTGGTGTTTGATACACGCAACACGACTCCCGGTTGGCGTCGTTTGGAAAAATGGGCCGTGGCTTGTGGAGGCGGACAGAATCACCGGATGGGTTTATACGATGCGATCATGATCAAGGACAATCATTTGGCGTTTCTTGGCTCGCAATTTCGCGAGCCCGCCGATGCGATTCCCCATGCCGTCAAAATTACTCGTGACTGGATTGAAGCAAATCAAATGACTTTACCGCACGGCAAAAAAACGATTGTCCAACTTGAGGTTGATACGCTCGCACAACTCAAGATCGGACTTCTCACGGATTGTAATATCATTCTGCTCGACAATATGTCTTGCGAGATGCTCACAGAAGCGGTTTCGATCCGAAACCAAGTGGCTCCTCAAATCGAGTTGGAAGCGTCTGGCGGTGTAAATCTCGGTACGATTCGAGCCATCGCTGGAACGGGGGTCGAGCGAATCAGCGTCGGTGCGCTGACTCATTCTGCCGTTAATTTCGACATCGGTCTCGATTGGGAATTAGCCTAAAGAAATCAGTTGCGTTTGATTCTCAATGGCTTTCATTTTAGAATGAGAGCGGTTGTCGGTTCGCAGCAGGCACTTTTCGCATTCTAAAATTAAGCTGGATGATCGTAGGATGAAGACCTCCACCACCCAAGCTCTTAATTCTTCCAATTGCTCGCCCCGTCGATCTTCCCATCGCTGGGAAAAATTTAGCGATGACAAATTGCTGGACCTTCGAATCTGCGATCTTGGTTTGGATTTCGAGTCGTCATCGTTAGCAGGCATGCGAGACCAATTGCATCGCGAGTTGGCTGAAAGTGGTATTCGCTGCAAACCGCATTGCTGGCTTAGTGATGACTGGTTTTCGCCCGACGGGATTCCTGGAATTGCGATTCCGTTTTATATGGCGCATCCTCGGTTGATGCGATTGGAACGCAAGCAGATGCTGGAGGTGGAAGGTGGCACCAAGCAATGGTGCATGAGAATTCTTCGGCACGAGGCAGGTCACGTTGTGGACACCGCCTTTCGCTTGCATCGCCGCAAATCGTATCGCGAGATGTTTGGGCGCTACTCGGATCCCTACCCGGAATTTTATCGCCCCAAACCCCGTAGCAAAAATTTTGTGTTGCATCTGGAACCGTGGTATGCCCAAAGTCATCCTGCAGAGGACTTTGCTGAAACCTTCGCGGTCTGGCTGACGCCAAACTCAACTTGGCGAAAAGAGTATCGCGGCTGGAATGCATTAAAAAAGATCGAATTGGTCGCGGAACTCATTCAGTCAATTGTCGGCTCAACTCCGCCAGTCAAATCTCAAATTAAAATCGAACCCGTTCATAAGATCACCAAAACCCTGCGCGAGCACTACGCCGAGAAACACGCTTGCTACAACATTGAATCGTCCAGTCGGTTTGATGATGACTTAAAAAAATTGTTCCCTGCGATCTCCACAGCGGTTAAAACCCAAACTGCCGCATCCTTCCTGACGAAGTACCGAGCCGAATTCAGCCGCTCGATCGCTCAGTGGACGGGGGAATATCGTTACAATATTAACCAAGTGCTTCGAGAAATGATCGAACGTTGTCGATTCATGAACCTCCGCGTTCCGTCCGATCCTCAACAACAATTGACACTCAAGCAGAGTACCGTGCTAATGTTGACTGTGCATACGATGAACTATCTGCATGGTGCTCACCATCGTGTCGCCTTGTAACTAACTCTATCCGACTTTTCGCCGTCTCCTATGAAAAAACTCCGTGTTTTGGTGCTCATGCACAAATCGCTGGTGCCGCCGGACACTCTCGATGGATACACCGACAATCAAATTCTCGAATGGAAAACCGAATTTGATGTGGTCAATACGTTGCGCGAAATGGGCCACGAAGTCTTGCCGCTTGGCGTCTACGATGACTTGGGAGAAATTCGACGGGCGACGGAAAGTTTTAAACCGCACATTTTTTTCAATCTTTTAGAAGAATTTCATGGCGTCGGGGTCTACAACCAACACGTCGTTTCTTTTTTGGAGCTGATGAAGCAGCACTACACGGGCTGCAATCCACGTGGTCTATTGCTGGCTCATGATAAACCGCTGGCCAAAAAAATCTTCTCGTATCATCGCATCAAGTCGCCTAGTTTTTTTGTCGTACCGCGAGGCAAAACGAAAAAACGCTCCACCGCTTTTGATTTTCCACTGTTGGTCAAATCTGCTTCTGAAGACGCATCGCTAGGCATAACTCGTGCCTCGGTGGTTCGCACTTCCGAACAATTAGACGACCGCATCGCCGCGATGCATCGAGAAACGGATTCGGACGCACTCGTGGAAACTTATATCGAAGGTCGCGAGTTGTATGTAGGGGTGATCGGAAATCGCCAACTCAAAGTCTTGCCAATCTGGGAAATGGTTTTCGAAAACTCGATTCCCGGCTATCCTTTGATCGCTACTTCGCGAGTCAAATGGGATTACAAGCATCAAGAAAAACTAGGCGTCAAAACCCATCGCGCGACGGGCCTTTCCCCAGCGGTCGAGGATAAAATCAACCGCATCTGTAAACGAGTTTATCGATCGCTCAGCCTCAGTGGTTACGCGCGAATCGATCTTCGGATGCAAGACGATGGCGAAGTTTTTGTGATCGAAGCGAACCCTAATCCGAATCTTTCTTTCGGCGAGGATTTTGCTGAATCCGCAGAAAATGGCGGAATCGACTTTGAAGCGCTGCTGCAGAAAATATTGACACTTGGACTCAATTACCAAGCCGAATGGCGTCTGGTATAACGGTTCAGCGGAAGTCGTTTAATGACTTGCGGCGGTACGCGCTCCCCCACGTAAAAGGCTGTAGCTTCGAATGCGCAACCAAGCGAGGAATACTTCTTCGCTCCGATTCAAACGTCAGAATTCAAACTGCCAACTTCTTACTCCCAACTTCTTCCATGTCCGACCTGTTCACCGAAAAACGAATCTTCATGCTGGACGCGATGGCACTCATCTATCGCGCTCATTTCGCACTCATTCGCAGTCCCCGCCTCACTTCCGGCGGCAAGTGTACCTCAGCCGTCTTCGGGGTCGCCAATACTGTTTTCGATATCATCGAAAAACAAAAACCAACGCATCTCGTCGTCGCTTACGATACTCCCGAGCCAACGTTTCGCCACGATGAATTCCCGCAATACAAAGCCCAACGCGACTCGCTGCCCGAAGACATCGCGGCTCAGTTTCCTTTAGTCGAAAAACTGTTCGACGCCATGAACATCGCCATGGTCCGCAAGCCGGGCTACGAGGCCGACGATCTGATCGGAACGCTTGCCGTCGCCGCCGAAAAGATGGGCTTCGAATCAGTGATGGTGACTCCGGACAAAGACTACACGCAACTCGTCTCGCCCCACACACAAATCTATAAACCCGGCCGTCAAGGCGCTCAGTTTGAAATGCTGGGCGTCGCGGAAGTCCTCGAGAAATGGCAAATTGAACGGGTCGATCAAGTCATCGATATTCTTGGTCTCATGGGAGACGCCAGCGACAACATTCCGGGCGTGCCGGGCTTTGGCGAAAAAACGGCTCAGAAACTCATCGCACAATTTGGCTCGATCGAGAAACTAATCGAAAACGCTAATCAGCTTAGCGGCAAACAAAAGGAACGACTCATCGAGCACGCAAATCAAGCGATGCTTTCCAAGCGACTGGTCACCATCAAAACGGACGTTCCGTTCGAATTCGATCTAAACGATTTCGCTTGGTCGAAGTTTGATCGTAAGAAACTAGAAGCATTCTTTGTGGAAGTCGAGTTCGAATCGATCGGCAAACGGCTGTTTGGCAAATCGTTTTCGGCGGCGCCTGCCCGCACCGCCGTGATCCGCGAAAAACGTGAAAAAGAAATCCAAGCGACGTTGTTTGATGAACCCGTCGATGAGAAAACGATCACCGATGTTCCGCACACTTATCACACCCTGACCACCAAAGTGGAACGATTGAAGTTGATTAAGCAACTCCAGCAACAGTCCGCGATTTGCTTCGATACTGAAACCACGGGGCTTGATCCTCGTGAAGCGTTTCCACTTGGTTTATCTTTTTCGTTCGAACCTCATACCGCCTTCTACGTGGTCATCCCCGAAGACCCGCAGTCCGCCACGACGATTCTCGAAGAGTTTCGGCCCATCTTCGAATCCGAATCCATTGAGAAAATCGGTCATAACTTGAAATACGACGCGTCGCTATTGCGTTGGCACGGCGGAATCGAACTGCGTGGAACTTTGTTCGACACGATGTTGGCTCATTCGATGAAAGAGCCCGAGATGCAACACGGACTCGATTATCTCGCCCGCGTTTATCTGGGCTATCGTCCGATCCCAACGAGCGATTTGATCGGCAAAAAGGGTGAGCAACAACGCAACATGCGAGATGTCCCGACAGAAATCCTCGCAGAATATGCCGCCGAAGACGCCGACGTGACGCTGCAACTGGCTGCCGCAATTCGTCCGGATATTGAAGAGCGTGGCGTTGCGGCGGTTTGCTACGATGTCGAATGTCCGTTGATTCCTGTGTTGGTGGAAATGGAATTCGAAGGCATCAATCTGAATGTGGATGCGTTGGCGGTATACTCGAAACAACTGGACGCAGAAATCATCGAACTGGAAAAGAAAATTTTTGCGACCGCCGGACGCGAGTTCAATATTGCTTCGCCTAAGCAACTGGGCGTTGTCCTGTTTGAAGAATTGCAATTGGTTACCAATGCGAAAAAAACTGCCACCGGTCAATACTCGACTCGCGAATCGGAATTGCTGCGTTTGTCGGGCAAGCATCAAATCGTCGCCGACGTGCTCGATTACCGAAACGCAGCAAAACTTAAATCGACTTATGTTGACCAGCTACCTGCTGCGATCAACCCTGGCACCGGGCGACTGCACACACATTACAGCCAAACCTGGACATCGACAGGTCGAATGCAGTCCAACAATCCGAACTTGCAAACCATTCCGGTTCGCAAAGAGCGCGGGCGCGAGATTCGGGCAGCGTTCATACCTCGCGACGATGAACACTTAATCCTCGCTGCCGATTACTCCCAAATCGAATTGCGAATCATGGCCGCACTTAGTGCCGATGCAGGGATGCTGGAAGCTTTTAAGACCGGCATCGACATTCACACGGCGACGGCGGCGAAAGTTTACAAAGTAGGAATTGATGAAGTCGATCGAGAGATGCGAGCCAAAGCCAAAATGGTGAACTTTGGCATCCTCTACGGTATTTCGTCGTTCGGGTTGCAACAGCGATTGAACATTCCCCGCGCTGAAGCTAATGACCTGATTAACAACTACTTTGAAAAATATCCCGGCGTGGCCACTTGGATTGAAAACACGATTGCGTTTGCGCGAGAGCATGGTTACGTGAAAACACAAACCGGTCGTCGGCGTGAGTTGCGTGACATCAATTCACGAAACAAATCGCTGGCGAGTGCGGCCGAGCGGCTCGCGATGAACAGTCCGATCCAGGGCACTGCAGCGGACATGCTGAAGCTGGCGATGATCAAGATTCATCGTGCGTTGCGAGAGGGAAATTTCAAAACAAAAATGCTACTAACCGTGCATGATGAAATCGTGTTTGACATGCACCGCAGTGAACAGGATACCGTGATGCCAGTCATCGAGGAGTGCATGAAGACGGCATTGCCGTTGGGCGTACCCATCGAGGTGGAAATGGGAACCGGCATCAACTGGCTCGAAGCCCATTAGGTGCGCGGGCGTCCTGCCCGCAAATACAGCACGTGCAG